>CACXSA010000007.1 GCA_902770195.1 uncultured Prevotellaceae bacterium | reverse complement strand
TGAACGGTTCGTTTCAATCTACCCAAGAGGCATTTGCCTCTCGCTTCTTGTACTACTACTTCTTCTGTTTTATGTAAGACTTTCAAAGAACTCTTTCTTCATACTTCCAGGCGTTTCCCTGAAAGCGGATGCAAAGGTACGACTATTTTTTGAACTAACAAAACTTTTCCAGGAAAATTTTTCATTTTCAGCAAAAAAAATTCGAGACTTGACAAATATCAAGCCTCGAAATAGGGTTACACCTTATTATATATAAGGCAGAGAATTTCAATGAGTGATTACTTACTCTCTTCGGGTGCCTGACCAATGAGGTCCATGAACTCATCGAGTTTCGGAGTGATGATAATCTGGGTACGACGGTTACGCATCTTACCTACCTCGCTGGTGTTAGGCTGGAGAGGATTGTACTCACCACGGCCACCGGCAGTAAGGCGCTTAGGATCTACGCCATAGTCGTTCTGCAAAGCCTGAACAACACTGCTGGCACGCAGACAAGAGAGGTCCCAGTTGTTGCGAATGTTCTCGCGAGAGATGGGCACATTATCGGTGTTACCCTCAACGAGTACGTCGTAGTCCTTATAGTCCTTGATGATTTTGGCAATCTTCGACAGGGTCTCAGCAGCACGCTTGTTAATCTTGTAGGTGCCGCTCTCGTAGAGCATGTTGTCAGCCAACGAGATATAGACCACGCCTTTGAGCACCTGTACGTCAACCTCCTTCAGCTCTTCCTTAGAAAGTGAACGGGTGAGGTTGTTGGTCAATACCATGTTCAGGGAGTCACTCTTAGACTTAACCTCAACCAGATGGCGGATGTACTGGTTAGACTCATTAATCTGGTCAACCAATTTCTCAATGCTGATGTTGTTCTGACTTGCATTGGTCAAACTCTTGTCGAGTGACTTCTGCAAGGTAGCATTGGTCTGCTGTACACTGTTCAGCTGTTCCTGAAGACTAGATACGCGAGCGGTAGCAGCAGCCAACTGCTCTTTAGTATCCTGATAATTAGCCTGCAAAGACTTATTTTCTTCCTGACATGCCTGATAGAGTTCTTTCTTCACTCCACAACTGGTCAGCATAAAACCTGCTGCCAGAGCCATCATAAAAACTGATTTTTTCATTTCTTTCTTTATTAAATTATTACAATATTCGTCACTTTGACGGTGCAAAGTTAATCATTAGACGCACATTTCGGTCGAAAGTTGCATCAATTTAGATATTTTTAAGTAACTTTGCAGCCAAATTATAATATTAATAAGGTAAAGAAGGATATGATACTCTTTTTCAAGACTCCACAACAGAGCATTATCGCTACACAAGTGGACCACCAACTCAATCAGGAAGAAGTAAAAGAACTGTGCTGGCTTTACGGTGAAGCCGAATTGCTGGACGACGAAACGCTGAAAGGCTATTTCGTAGGTCCGCGTCGCGAAATGGTGACCCCATGGTCAACGAATGCTGTTGAGATTACGCAGAACATGGGTCTCAAGGGCATCAGCCGTATCGAGGAGTACTTCGCTGTGGCAAGCAAGGATGCTGAGCACGACGAGATGTTACAGCGCATGTATAACGGTCTGGATCAGGACATCTTCACGATTAACATCCAGCCTGAGCCCATCAAGTATGTGGATAATCTGGAGGAATATAACGAGCAGGAAGGTCTTGCCCTTTCTCCAGAGGAAATCGAGTATCTGCACGGACTGGAGAAACAGAACGGCCGTCCGCTGACCGATTCAGAGATCTTCGGTTTTGCCCAGATCAACTCTGAGCACTGCCGCCATAAGATTTTCGGTGGCACCTTTATCATCGACGGCCAGGAGATGGAGAGTTCGCTCTTCGCGATGATTAAGAAGACAACGCAGGAGAATCCCAACAAGATTCTCTCAGCCTATAAAGACAATGTGGCTTTTGCACAGGGTCCTGTCGTTGAGCAGTTCGCTCCAAAGGATCAGAGCACCAGCGACTACTTCCAGGTAAAGGATATCGAGAGCGTGATCTCGCTGAAGGCTGAGACGCATAACTTCCCCACTACCGTAGAGCCGTTCAACGGTGCTGCTACTGGTACGGGTGGTGAAATCCGCGACCGTATGGGTGGTGGTGTCGGTTCATGGCCTATCGCTGGTACGGCTGTTTATATGACAGCCTATCCCAGATTAAGTGAAGAGGGAATAGTGAATAGTGAAAAATTGGCTACCGCCAAAAGAGACTGGGAGGATATCCTGCCCGTTCGTCAGTGGCTGTATCAGACCCCACAGCAGATCCTGACCAAGGCCTCGAATGGTGCTTCAGACTTCGGTAACAAGTTCGGCCAGCCGCTGATCTGTGGTTCCGTACTCACTTTCGAGCACCAAGAAGGTAAGGAGAAATACGCTTACGACAAGGTGATTATGCTGGCAGGTGGTGTCGGTTATGGCACCAAGCGCGACTGTCTGAAGAAGGAACCCCAGAAGGGCAACAAGGTGGTCGTGGTTGGTGGTGACAACTACCGCATCGGTCTTGGTGGCGGTTCCGTATCATCAGTAGATACAGGTCGCTATAGCAACGGTATCGAGTTGAACGCCGTTCAGCGTGCCAACCCAGAGATGCAGAAGCGTGCCTACAACCTGGTTCGTGCCCTTTGCGAAGAGGATGTGAACCCCGTTGTATCTATCCACGATCACGGTTCAGCCGGTCACCTGAACTGCTTGTCAGAGCTCGTTGAAGAGTGCGGTGGCGAGATTGATATGACCAAGTTGCCTATTGGCGACAAGACGCTGAGCTCAAAGGAAATCATTGCCAACGAGAGTCAGGAGCGTATGGGCCTGCTCATCGACGAGAAGCACATTGAACATGTACGTAAGATTGCCGAGCGCGAGCGTGCCCCACTCTATGTCGTTGGTGAGACTACTGGCGATGCCCACTTCTCGTTCAAGCAGGGCGATGGTGTGAAGCCATTCGACCTGGATGTGGCTCAAATGTTCGGTCACTCGCCCAAGACTATTATGAAGGACAATACTGTAGAGCGTCATTACGAGGACGTGACCTACAGTCAGGATAAGATTAACGAATACCTGGACCGCGTGCTCCAGCTGGAGGCTGTGGCTTGTAAGGACTGGTTGACGAATAAGGTGGACCGCTCTGTGACAGGTAAGATAGCCCGTCAGCAGTGTCAGGGTGAGATACAGTTGCCATTGAGCGACTGCGGTGTCGTAGCTCTTGACTATCGTGGTGTGAAGGGTATCGCAACAGCCCTTGGACATGCTCCTCAGGCTGGTCTGGCTAATCCTGCTGCCGGCTCCGTGCTGTCTGTTGCCGAAGCGCTGACCAATATTGTCTGGGCACCTTTGGCCGAGGGTATGGATTCACTCAGCCTCTCAGCTAACTGGATGTGGCCTTGCCGCTCTCAGGAGGGTGAGGATGCCCGTCTGTATGAAGGTGTGAAAGCGCTGAGCGATTTCTGCTGCGACCTGCATATCAACGTACCTACAGGTAAGGACTCGCTGTCTTTGAGTCAGCAGTATCCTAACGGCGAGAAGATCATCTCTCCGGGAACGGTTATTGTATCGGCTGGTGGTGAGGTTTCTGACATCAAGAAGGTGGTTAGCCCCGTCTTGGTGAATGACAAGAACGCATCGCTCTATCATATCGACTTCTCGTTCGACGAGCAGCGCCTGGGTGGTTCTGCCTTCGCCCAGAGCTTAGGCAAGGTGGGCGACGATGTGCCTACTGTCAAGAACGCCGAGTACTTCGCTGATGCCTTCATGGCTGTTCAGCAGATGATTGAGAAGGGCTGGATTATGGCTGGTCACGATATCTCTGCCGGTGGACTTATTACCACCTTGCTCGAGATGTGCTTCGCCAATACCAAGGGCGGTATGCACATCAACCTGCACGATATCTGCAAGGATGGCGACGTCGTGAAGACGCTCTTCGCTGAGAACCCAGGTGTAGTTATCGAGGTCAGCGACGAGCACAAGCAGGAGTTCAAGGAGTTCATGGAGGATGCTGGTGTTGGTTTTGCCAAGATTGGTTATCCCGTTGAGGACAGCCGCACCATCGTGGTGAAGGCTGGCGATAAGGACCTGACCTTCGATATCGACGCCCTCCGCGACGTATGGTACAAGACTTCTTACCTGTTGGATCGCAAGCAGAGTTTCAACGGCAAGGCCAAGGAGCGCTTCGAGAACTATAAGAAACAGCCCATAGAGATGAAGTTCAACAAGGACTTCACGGGCACGCTTGCACAGTATGGTATCTCAGCCGACCGTCGTCAGGCTACTGGCGTCAAGGCCGCCATTATCCGTGAGAAGGGTACCAACGGTGAGCGCGAGATGGCTTACTGCCTCTACCTCGCCGGTTTCGACGTGAAGGACGTGATGATGACCGACCTGATTTCTGGCCGCGAGACCCTCGAGGACATCAATATGATTGTGTTCTGCGGTGGCTTCTCTAACTCCGACGTACTGGGCTCTGCCAAGGGTTGGGCTGGTGCTTTCCTCTTCAACCCCAAGGCGAAGGAGGCACTCGATAAGTTCTATGCCCGCGAGGACACCCTTTCTCTGGGTATCTGTAACGGCTGTCAGTTGATGGTGGAACTGGGGTTATTGGACAAATCGTCAAATAGTACAATAGTCAAATCGTCAAATATCAAGATGTTGCACAACGACTCGCACAAGTTCGAGAGCGAGTTCATCACCCTGAGCATTCCTCAGAACAATAGTGTGATGTTCGGAAGCCTGAGTGGCAACAAGCTCGGCCTGTGGGTGGCTCACGGCGAGGGCAAGTTCCATTTGCCTGAGGCTGAGAGCCAGTACAACATCATTGCCAAGTACAACTACGCAGGCTATCCCGCTAATCCTAACGGCTCCGACTACAACGTGGCAGGTATCTGCTCTCAGGATGGTCGTCATCTGTGCATGATGCCTCACCTTGAGCGCGCCGTATTCCCCTGGCAGAACGCATGGTATCCCGCCAATCGTCGTCAGGACGAGGTAACACCTTGGATTGAGGCCTTCGTCAACGCACGCAAATGGGTGGAGGCGCAGAAGTGAAAAGTGAATAGTGAAAAGTGAAAAGTGAAAAATTTGCTGCCGCCCCAAAAGTGAGCAACATCTATTTTGAATCATTTAAGACCTTCTTTAAGATTGGCATATTCACCCTCGGCGGTGGATATGCCATGATTCCATTGATAGAGGAAGAAGTGGTGAACCGCAAGCAGTGGGTTCGCAAGGAAGAGATGCTCGACCTGATAGCTATCGCCCAGAGCTGCCCGGGTGTATTTGCCATCAACATCGCCATCTTCATCGGCTATAAATTAAGAAAGGTGCGCGGAGCCCTTGCCACCACGCTAGGCACTGCCCTACCCTCATTTCTCATCATCCTTCTCATCGCCATGTTCTTCAAGCAGTTCGAAGACAATGCGGTGGTGGCCGCCATGTTCCGAGGCATCCGTCCTGCCGTGGTGGCACTGATTGCCGTACCCACCTTCAACCTGGGCAAACGCGCTGAATTGAACAAGTTCACCATCTGGATTCCCATCGTGTCGGCACTGGCCATCTGGGCATTGGGCGTCTCACCCATCTGGATTATCATCGTGGCAGGAATCGGCGGTTACATTTACGGGAAGTTAAGGGTTCATGGTTAAGGGTTCATGGTTAAGGGTTAAGAGAATATGATTTTCTTCTATTTGTTCATCACGTTTTTCGAGATAGGCCTCTTCGGTTTCGGTGGCGGCTATGGCATGCTGTCGTTGATTCAGAACGAGACCGTTGAGCACTGGCACTGGCTGACCTCATCGGAATTCACCGACATCGTAGCCATATCGCAGATGACGCCCGGTCCTATCGGCATCAACTCAGCCACCTATTGCGGCTACACAGCCGTCTTCAAGTGCTACAACAGTCACCTCATGGGCATCCTGGGTTCTGCCACAGCCACCTTCGCCCTGGTGTTGCCCTCGCTGATACTGATGGTGCTTATCAGCAAGATGTTCATGAAGTACATGCACCACCACTCGGTCGAGTCCGTATTCCGGGGCTTGCGCCCCGCCGTTGTCGGCCTCTTGGCAGCAGCCACGCTGTTGCTGATGACGCCCGACAACTTCTCCACCCCTTCCGCCGACCCTTGGCAGTTCTGCATCAGCTGCTTCCTGTTCGTAGCCGCCTTCGTGGGTGTGAAGTTTGTCAGGGTCAATCCTATCCGCATGATTCTCTATTGTGCCGTAGCAGGCTTGGTGTTGCTTTACTAGTACAGCGCCATTACTTTCGGAGAAATCGGATTTTCTTTCGGAGAAATCGGATTTTCTTTCGGAGAAATCGGATTTTCTTTCGGAGAAATCGGATTTTCTTTTGGAGTATACAGAATTAGTATTGCCTTCATGCTTCTTTCATTTTCAGATACTCTTCGTACGACACAGCACCGGCTTTGCGCTCCTTGATTTCCCGCTCCAACTTTTCGTTGTCCTCAGCGCGCTTGGCGGCTATGGCCTTCAGCTCGGCATTGTTAGCATCTGGCTGCTTCCCACCGCCCTTCTTCGCACGCTCCAGACGAATCGCGGCAGCCTCGTCGTTCTTGTTGAAACTGCGCTTCGACCACGCAGCCAGCCGGTATTCCGTGTCCCAAAGGCAAGCAACATCTGCCGGTCGTACTTTCCCTCGTACTGCAACAACTCGTTCCAGAACATCTCCTGACGAACCTGTAACGTCTTCCTCACACGCGCCGGAGAGAGAGAGGGAATCTCGTCTTTATCTTGTACTTCTTTATCAAGATAAGGGGGTGCAGGGGGAAAAGATTTTTTTCTGCTGCTTCTTTGTCTCTCTCTCAGAAACTTATTGAGCGAATAAGACCGCCTGAATTTCTTGTGCCACTGCGAAGCCAGAATCCTGTCCTCAGGACTCATCTCACGATACAAACTGACGGCCATGTACGCATAGGTTAGGACCAACTTTACCTGCTGTTCCTTCTCACCATTTTTCAGTCCATTGTTCTCTAATTGCCGAACGATGCCGGCCTCCAAATAATTTTTACATTCTTGCATAATTGTTTTTGTCCTTTTTTTGCCGTCTTGCACTCCACGGTGATATAGAATGGCGTTATTCATCCCGTGGCTTGGAGCCGTGCTCGGTTTTTGACTGCTGACTGACATCTGAAAAGAATGCAGCAGAAACTCCCGATTCGAAATTTCTACTGCAAAGATACGGCAAAAAGCCACCCCTTCAAAATAGTTTAGGGTGGCTCTGAAACTAATTCTGAGACATCTGAGACTTTTCTTGGCAACTGAGAGTAGAACGGAGATTATTTGTTTAATTCTGCCTGAATGGCTGCTCGCAATTCGAGGGCAAACTTGGTGAATTTTTTATCGATTGGCCATTTATCGATGCGTAATATCATGTATTTGTTGTCACGAAGAGTGCTCGAAATCGTTCCCTCAGAGCAATCCGGCATTTTCCCCTTCAGTGGTAATTTCTTTACATGACGTTCAAAATCAGCCTGATTCTGATAATTATAATAGTCGCGTAATACACAAAAGACAACTGCCCAAGCACTTTTTTTTGTCATATAAAAACTGACATTCTCAATGGCTCTTGCCAATACTTCATCGAACGACCCATCATGTTCATATAGCATTTTGCTATCAGGCATAGAACGATAGTCAATCTCCAATCCATACTCTTTTGCCCGACGGCAAAGGATGTCAGTAATGATGGAGATGCGGTCAAGAATTTCAAAAAAACGGTCAATCTCCTCCTTCTTTCCCAATTCGCCAAAAGGGAAGCGGTGGGCGAATTGACGCCACGATTCACCGTCGTCTTTCACGCAATTCCAAGTTTTCGACAACGGCATGCAGGCAAACTCCCTAATGAGTTCATCACGCTCTTCCATCAACTCCTCCAGCGGGCTTTGTGTGTCGTAAGCATTTCCTATGATTTGCCTGATGCTTGCCAAAGATTTCTGATAGGCCGACAAAAACTCCAATATGAACCGAATCTCAAAATGGTTTCGAAGCCAACGGCCATAATTCTCATATTCAGCAGCAGGAATCTCACTGATACGACGGCCAAGTTCCGTCCAAAGCCGTTTACGTAACCATCCTATCGAGAATAGCGTGTTGGCATTTCTCAGCATCATTACCACACGATGCTGCATGACAGGAGAAAAACTGACGTTGTATTGTCCAGCGATGCTATTCTGAATCATCATGGTTAAAACTCTCCCCAAGGATTTTCGATGTCAACATCATATTCGTACCTCAAAAATTCAAACAAATAGCCCATCGTCAAACTATAGTCGGATGTGTCGAAATCAACGTCATTCTTGGCAGCCAACTCCGTTGCCTTTTTAACGAACTTGCTAAAGAAATCGAAAAAACTAATAAACGTTCTATCCTCAGAATCTGGGGGCATCATACGCAAAATCTCACCATAGAGCTGATTGGCACAAACCAAGTAATTGGGCTCATAATTATGAGGAATCTGGCTATATAGCGAATCAATGATTATCTGCTCTGCTTCGTTAAGTCCTAACTCCTGCCCATATGCCAAGTGATCAGCCATCGTCTTCAACGTTGCAACCATTTTTTTTACAGCTGCCTTAGGATCAGCTTTACTCCATTGCCAAAGATCTCCACATTGCTTGATCAAAGAGTCCTGCATCACAATATTGTGGTCATATGTCCAACCAAAAATTTCATCATAAACCTCACGAGCCTCTTCTAAGCTCATCTTCTCCTCCGCATCAGCACCATATCGGGCCTCCACATCTTTCTGAAGTTCAATAGGCGACTTGTACGACCTCATATAATCTTCTATTACATCATTTACTTCACTTGCCATAGGATATCTCTTTTTATTTTATTTTGTTTCTTGCTGCAAAGATAACAAAAAAAATCGCAAGTACAAAATAAACAAAGATTAGAGAGCGAACTTGTAACCAACAGAGAGCATGAATACGCTGTTGTGGCTCTTCTTGTCACGAGCGTCATCCTTAAAGAGCTTGGTCAGACCCCAGTTGTAACGAGCGTCGAATACGAAGTTAGCGTACTCATAAGAAATACCAAGGGGAATTGACAGGTCAACCTTGTTGCAAAATTCCTTCATGTCACGATCTACTGCGATACCACCATTAGAATACTTCTCCTTAGCTCTTACCAGGAAACCAGGCTGAAGACCAACCTTTACAGCGAAGCCCTTGAACAGATAAGCATTGGCCAGGATGGGGATGTTGATATAGTCAACGTTTGACTTAAAATCAGAATTGTCCTTGTCCTTGCAACCCTGCATAGAATAAAGAACACCAGCAGTGATACCGAAAGTCTCAGTGATACCATACTCAGCCTCAACACCAGCAGCAACACCTACCTTAATCTTACCATCATTGTTGGTGATGTTAGCAAGGTTCAGACCAACCATTGGTTTCAGAGTGAACTGACCAACCTCGTTCTGAGCACTAGCGCTCAATGTGGCTACCATCATAGCAGCAATCATCAAAATCTTTTTCATAATCTTTTTAGTCTTTGTTAATAAATAAGGTGTTTCCACCCCGTTAATTTTAAATCACGATGCAAAGATAAGTTATTTTCCAATACGATGCAAGCTTTTTGATAAAAATTTTTAATGTGTTCGTGCACATTCTTAATTTATGTCAATCCTGCACCCTATTTATGCTTAAAATAATAGGCAACTGCGCGACGTATATTCTCCTTCATGGCGTCGGAGGTGAACGTAGCACCCGTGACACCATCAACTTCGGGCACTACACCCTTCTTGACATTGGCACCCTCGTACTTGGGCAACATGCCTTTCTTCACCTTTGCCACATATTTAGGACCATCGAGCGTCTTCAAGGGCACAATTTTCACTATTTTATTCTTCTTGATATACACTTCAACAGGTGTAGGACCGTTATAGCCCTCCACGTCCTGAGCCAGGGTTGTGGTGTTTACGATATAAGTGCCGTCCTTTTCCTTCTTCATCACATCGTCTGCCTGGGCGGACATAGCACCCAGCAGCATAAAAGCTATTAATACCTTTTTCATTGTTATATAAAAATAAATTTGGGGCTGCAAAGATAGTCGTTTTTTTTGAAAATGCCATACAATACGGGCAATTAGTTACAAAAAACATAGTATTCCGTCTAAACTATAAATATATATATATAATGTAATATGAAACGTTTTTTCCTACCTTTACTGATGCTCATAGGCTTCCTTTCTGCCTCAGCACAGCGTGAAGTTTACATCTCCACCTCGTTCCATGAGCCTGCCACGGACGGGCTTCGGTTCATCTACAGCTACGACGGTTGGCAGTGGGACAGCATTCCCGGCACATGGCTGAAGCCAGAGGTGGGCAAGCAGAAAGTAATGCGCGACCCCAGCATCATCCGCACTCCCGACGGCGTGTTCCACCTGGTATGGACCAGTTCGTGGCGTGGAGACCTCGGATTCGGCTATGCCTGTTCGAAAGACTTGAAGAACTGGAGCGAGCAGCGTTTCATCAAGGTGATGACAGACACGACGACGGTGAATGTGTGGGCGCCAGAGCTGTTCTGGGACGATGAGCGCCAGCAGGCTGTCATCATCTGGGCATCGTGCATTCCAGGTAAATTCCCCGATGGACAGGAGGACCACAAGAACAACCACCGATTGTACTATACCACCACCAAGGACTTCAAGACCTTTGCACCCACAAAGCTGATGATAGACCCAGGCTTCTCGTGCATTGACGCTACGCTGGTGAAGCGAGGCAAGAAAGACTATGTGATGGTGCTGAAGGACAACACCCGTCCAGAGCGTGACATCAAGGTGGCCTACAGCAAGTCGCCATACGGGCCGTGGTCGAAAGCCTCAGAACCTTTTACCGGCAAGATGATGGAAGGTCCTACGGTACTGAAACTTGACGATAAAACTGTAAATGGTAAATTGTCAAATAGTAAATCTGGTTGGCTTATCTACTACGACCGCTATCAGCTGAAAGACTTCGGAGCCCACTTCACCAAGGACTTCGTAAAGTTCGAGGATGTGTCGAAGAAGGTGAAAGTGCCTGTGCTGCATAAGCATGGAACCATCTTCAAAGCGCCTGAAAGCATCATCTACGGACTGCTTCACGCCAAAGAACGCATCCATTATACAGGGAAAACGCTCAGCAACCCCTATCGCCATGATGGCGGGCTGAGCCCTGTCGTTGGTGTGCACAACATCCAGATACTACGAGCCAATCGTGAGCACCCTGCCAAAGTCAACAACGACGGGTGGACCTATAACCACCAGCCCATGATGGCCTACTGGAACAACCAGTTCTACGTGCATTACCTCTGTGACCCTAAGGATGAGCACGTGCCCCCTTCGAGAACCATGTTGCAGACCTCGAAGGACGGCTACACATGGACCGACCCCGAGATTCTGTTTCCAGAGCTACAGGTGCCTGAAGGTTTCCAAAAGCCCAACCGTCCTGAGAAGGCTCACAACCTGATAGCCATCATGCACCAGCGTGTAGGATGGTATGTCAGCAAGAGCGGACAGCTCTGGGCTATCGGAAACTATGGTGTAGCATTTGACAAGAAGGACGATCCCAACGATGGTAATGGTATTGGTCGTGTGATTCGTGAGGTGAAGAAAGACGGTACTTTCGGACCTATATTCTTTATTTATCTGAATGGGGCATATAAGACCTATATGGCTAATAAGCCCCAATGGCCCTTCTACACCAAGGCTCCCAAAGATGTCCGCAAGGCCTGCGAGGAGATACTGGCTAACCCACGCTACAGGATGCAATGGGTGGAAGAGGCTGACCGTAACGACCCGCTCATTCCTCTGCACAAGGAGTATAAGGCCTACTGCGACTATACCCTGCCCGACGGACGCATCGCCTCACTCTGGAAACATGCGCTGACCAGTATCAGCGACGATGGAGGACAGACCTGGGCACAACCCGTAGAACGTGCCAAAGGTTTCGTGAACAGCAATGCCAAAATATGGGGACAGCGACTGACTGACGGTACCTACGCCACAGTCTATAACCCTTCTGAATACCGTTGGCCACTGGGCATTTCACTGTCAAAGGACGGCTTGGAATATACCACCCTGAATCTGGTGCAAGGCGAGGTGCCACCCATGCGCTATGGGGGCAACTACAAATCGTACGGCCCACAATATGTAAGAGGAATCCAGGAAGGCAATGGCGTTCCCAAGGACTCAGACCTATGGGTGACCTATTCGATGAACAAGGAGGACATGTGGGTAGCCCATATCCCAGTGCCTGTACGGACAGAAGCGCAAAATCATGCCGATGGCAAGGAATTCAAAGCAGATAGACTTTCCGAACTTGTCAACTGGAACATCTATTCACCCAGACGTGCCGGGGTCAGTTTGAAAGACGGATGGCTTACCCTGTCTGACAGCGACCCCTTCGACTATGCCCGTGTAGAACGCAAGATTCCAGCTGCCAAGGAATTGGAGGTAGAGTTCGACCTATGTGCTGCTCAAAACAACACAGGATTGTTGCAGATAGAATTTCTGGACGAACACGGAACGGCCTGCTCACGCATCGAACTGACGGACGAAGGTATTATGCGCTGTAAGGGCGGTGCCCGCTATGGCGGACTGGGGAAATACGAGGCGAACAAGACTTACCACGTGAAGGCAGTATTGAGCGTCGGTCGCCGACTGATTGAGGTCTATATCAATGATAAGAAGGCCGGCCAGCGCATGTTCTTTGCTCCCGTGGAGAAAATTGAGCGTATCATGTTCCGCACCGGAGAACGTCGCACCTTCCCTGATATCGATACCCCAGCAGACTGGGACGGCACGCTGGACAACGCTGGCGAGGATGCCCCCCTGGCTGTCTATGCCATCAGCAACGTAAAGACCTGCAGTTCAGACATGGACGGAACAGCTGCCATTCTGAAGTATGACAATTACAAGCACTACGTGGACTATTTCAACACGATGGAGGATGAGAACATCGTGCAGACCATCCCCAATGCAAAGGCGTGGGAATGGATGACACAGAATGTACCTCTCTTCGACTGTCCTGACAAGGATTTTGAAGAAATGTGGTACTTCCGTTGGTGGACACTCAGAAAACACATCAAGACCACTCCTGTAGGCTATGCTATGACGGAGTTCCTCGTGAACAGAAGCTATGCTGACCAGTACAACCTCATTGCCTCTGGTGTAGGACATCATATCCACGAAAGCCGTTGGCTGCGCAACCCCATGTGGCTCGACCAGATCATGAACACCTGGTACAAGGGCAACGAGGGACAACCTATGAAAAAAATTGCCAACTACTCGTCGTGGATGCCTCACTCGCTGTGGGGGCGCTATCTGGTGGATGGACGCAAGGAGTGGATTACCTCCATGCTTCCCTCACTGGAATGGGAATACAACCACTGGGAGACGACCCATACACGAGACGGAGGCTACTACTGGCAGGCGGACGTGCAGGACGCTATGGAAGAAACTATCAGTGGCGGACGAAAGAAGAAATACCTGCGTCCCAGTATCAATGCCTATATGTATGGTAATGCAAGGGCTATTGGCAACATTGCCCAACTGGCAGGCGACAAAGACAAAGCCAAGACCTATTTCGACAAGGCTGACAAACTGAGCGAGTTGGTGCATGCCAAACTATGGAACGAGCGTCATCAGTTCTTCGAGACCCATCGCGTTGACTCGTCTGCCAACGTTCGTGAGGCCATCGGTTTCATGCCTTGGTACACCCACATGGCTAAAGACGATGCAAAATATGGCGTTGCCTGGCTACAGGCTGCCGACCCACAAGGTTTTTCGGCTCCCTACGGACAGACCACTGCAGAGCGTCGCCATCCTCAGTTCCGTACTCATGGTGTAGGAAAATGTGAGTGGGACGGTGCTGTCTGGCCCTTTGCCACCAGTCAGACGCTGACAGCTATGGCAAATTACCTCAACGATTACAGCAATCCCGTTATTGGCGATTCCCTGTATTTCGCAGAAATGGAAAAATACATGCAGAGCCAGCACATGCGTGGCAAGCCCTATATCGGAGAATACCTGGACGAGACGACAGGCTACTGGCTGAAAGGCGACCAGGAACGCAGTCGCTACTATAACCACTCGACCTTCAACGACCTGATTATCACAGGTCTTTGCGGATTGCGTCCCCGTAGCGACAACACCCTAGAGGTAAATCCCTTGTTGCCAAAGGACAAGTGGGACTACTTCTGTCTCGACAACATCCTGTATCATGGTCACAACATCACCATCCTCTGGGATCGTGACGGAAGCCGCTATCATCAGGGCAAGGGATTGCGCGTGCTGGTTGACGGCAAATGCGTAGGAGAGCGTAAGGAGTTAGGGAAAATCATCATCGGAAACGCCCTATGAAGAAAATCTTTCTCACTATACTTTTCTCACTGGCCTCACTTGTCATACAAGCTCAGGACTACTTCGGAGGAGCCCAGTGGATTGGTGCCATCACACGCCAACAGGCTCACATCCCAGAAGGGCGCCATTTTCAGGGCAGTGTACTGAAAGAGACAAAGGCTCTATGGGCACAAGCCGACACGCTATCACGCCGCAGCATTATTCTACGTCGTAGTTTCAAACCCAGAAGAGCCATCAAGAGTGCAGAGCTACGCATCTGCGGACTAGGTTTTTATGAACTGAGCATCAACGGCAAGAAGATTGGCGACTCGGAGATGGCACCTGCCTGGAGCGACTATGACAAGACGGTATTCTTCAATGTCTATGATGTCACGGATGCCATCCAACAGTCGGACAACGAGTTCCGTGTGCTCTTAGGGAATGGCTTTTACAACGAGCAGGGCGGACGCTATCACAAGCTGCGCATTTCATTCGGTCCCCCCACGCTGCTTTTCTTCCTTTACGTGATTTACGATGACAACCTTCGCGAGCGTCTGCTGAGCGATGACAAGTGGGAGTGGACCCCCTCGCCCATCGTGTTCAACAGCATCTATGGCGGAGAAGATTATGATGCACGACTAGAGGTTAGTGGAGAGGACACAAAAGACATCCATGAGCGTATCTGGAAGCCTGCGGTTATCCAAAAGGCACCCAAGGGACAGATGCGATTGCAGATGGCCCACCCTGTCAAGTTGATGGAACGATATCCTGTTAAGAAAACACTAAGAAAAGACTCGCTAATGGTGCTGGATATGGGACAAAATCTGGCTGGCTTCCCAGAAATCACTGTGAAAGGAAAGCGGGGACAATACCTGAAGATAACCCCTTCGGAGACCCTTACACCAGAAGGGCTATGCAATCAGAAGCAGACAGGTCGTCCACACTATTACACCTATATATTAAAAGGAGACAACAATGAGGGGAAAAGCAGGAAAAATGTTGAAACATGGCATCCTCGCTTCTCCTATTACAGTTATCGCTATCTTCAGGTGGAAGGCGACATTGAGGTACTGAAAGATATCAAGTCTTGCTTTATCTACAACTCCGCCCAGCGAACCGGTAGCTTCGAGTGCTCCAATCCTCGCATCAATGCCACCCACCAATTAATAGACCGTGCCATCCGAAGCAACTGGCAGGCAGTATGGACAGACTGTCCTGCACGCGAGAAACTGGGATGGTTGGAACAAGACTGGCTGAACGGCGAGGCACTGGTCTATAACTATGATGCACGAAGCATGATAGAACAGACGATGCGGAACATTGTGGATGCTCAGCATGAGGATGGCTCTATGCCTGAGATTGCACCAGAATACACCCAGTTCACGGGTTCGTGGGCTCGTCCTTTCCAAGAGTCACCAGAATGGGGCGGAGCCATCATTGCCCTACCCATGCTCTGCTGGCAGCATTATGGCGATTTGTCACTGGCCCGTCAGTATTACGAGCCCATGAAGCGTTATGTGAAGTACCTGGCTTCTCAGGATTCTGCCTATATTCTCAAGATGGGGTTGGGCGACTGGTACGACTACGGACCTGGTCGGGCAGGTTTCTCTCAGAACACACCGATGCCCCTTGTTTCCACAGCACATTATTACCAATGGTTATGCTATATGTATGTGATGGCCAAGCACTTAGGTCACAAGGAGGATGCTTTCAACTACAACCAGCAGGCTGAAAACGTCCGTCAGGCCTTTAATCGTGAGTTCTACGATGCCAAGCGCAAGACGTATGGCACAGGCAGTCAGGCATCATTAGCCCTGCCTCTCTATCTGAAACTCGTGCCAGAAGGTGACTACCAAGCCGTTCTCCAAAACCTCGTCAACGACATCCATCAGCATGGAGACCGTCTGACAACGGGTGACATAGGAAACCGCTACCTATTCTACACATTGGCAAGAAACGGGCATCGGGAACTACTGTATAAAATGCTGAACCACGACGAGGTGCCTGGCTATGGTTATCAAATAAAAAAAGGAATGACCACGCTGACGGAGCAATGGAATCCAGACCACGGAGCCTCTATGAACCACTTTATGATGGCCCATATCGAAAACCTGCTCATCCCCGATTTGCTGGGCATTCAACGCAGTGGCAACCTCATCGAGATAGCCCCTCATCCTGTTGGTGATATCACGTGGTGTAAAGGCTCTACGATGAGTGCAGAGGGAAAGGTTAGCGTATCATGGCGCATCAAGGGAGGGAAATTCCTGATGGATATAGATATCCCAGAAGGAGGCTTTGCCGATGTCTATATGCCATTCTCCGACCATGCGGAGAGCGTTACTGGCGGACAACACCATTTTGAAGAGTCCATACGTCGTTAACTACGTTAAATAAAAGGAAAAATTGCCCCTCGAACTTTGTTCGCCAGCAAAAAGCAAGGAATAAATTTGCATTTTCGCTCACTTATTCGTACCTTTGCAGGCTGAATTTATCGATTTTGACGAGAAATAATGAACGAAGAGTTTAAAAAGACTTTAAAGTCTTCTGAGACAGAAGATTGGTTGGATTTGCATGTGGTGCGTCCTTTTTGCTATTATTGGGCACTCCTTTTTGCACGCCTTGACATACATCCAAACACGGTAACTATCCTTTCCATGATTATAGGAGCTGCCAGTGCTATATTCTATGGTTGCGCCAGTTTCTATTACAACGGCATGGAGGGACTTATGTTCAACATCATTGCCATCCTGATGCTGTGCCTGGCAGACATTTTTGATTGCACAGACGGACAACTGGCTCGTATGACAGGCAAGAAGAGTCGGTTGGGGCGCATCCTTGACGGAGCAGCTGGCTTTACATGGTTCATCCCTATCTACCATGCTATGACCTATCGCTTCTATTTGCATCACGAGTTGGAGTTTCAGTGGCTGGGTATAGCAGACACGCCTGAAAACGTCCTGATTGCTACAGCCATTGTGTATGCTTTAGGAATAGCTTCCGGCTTTATGGGAATAGCCGGTCAGCAGCGTTTAGCAGATTATTACATCCAGGTTCACCTTTTCTTTCTGAAGGGCGAAAAGGGTTCAGAACTAGACAATTCAAAGTACCAGCAGGAGATCTATGACCAGATGACTTCGGAGACACCTTGGTATGAGCGTTCTTTCCAGAAATCATATATTGATTACACCAAAAAGCAAGAGGCTTCCACTCCTCAGTTCCAACGTCTGTTGGCAAAGCTTCGCAGCAAGTTTGGCAGTCTTGATGCTATTCCTCAGCAGATTCGCGATGAGTTCCGTGCTAACTCGCTGCCAGTCATCAAGTGGAACGGTTTGTTGACATTCAATTTCCGCTCTGCATGGCTATTCCTTTTCTGTCTGCTAGACGTTCCTGCTGTGTATTTCGTCTGGGAGATTGTAGGAATGGGATTGCTCTACCTCTATGTGAATCATCGTCACGAAGCCTTCTGTCGTAAGATGGCTGATAAGCTATAATGCCTATGAAGTGGACGAAGCAACGCCTGAACAACCTCTTTTTCTTCCTCGGCTGTGCTGCTGTGGTAGTCATGTTGCTGACCTTTGACGTCAGCTTCGTCGAGTTGTGGGACCATCTGTGTCATGCAGGCTATTGGCTCATCCCTATCATTGGCATTTGGATTGTGGTGTATGCCCTGAATGCTTTTGCTTGGAAAGCTATGATTGAAGGCAATCTTGGTCATAAGGCTCCCCTAAGTTTCTGGCGCATCTACCGACTCACCATTACCGGCTATGCCCTGAACTATGCCACACCTGTTGGTGGACTGGGTGGCGAACCCTATCGCATCATGGAGCTCTCGAAGGATATCGACAAGCAGCATGCTACATCGAGCGTCATTCTCTATGCCATGATGCACTTCTTTGCTCACTTTTGGTTCTGGTTCATCAGCATTTTCATCTATCTGGCATTAGCTGCTGTTGGCGACCTGCCTATCACACCTGTCATAGGAACCATGCTGGGCATCATCGTTGTATTCTGCCTGTTCTTCTTCTACCTCATCTCACGAGGCTATAAGAACGGACTGGTGAAATATGTGTTGGGCGTTATCAGGCGTATTCCTGGCATGAAACGATGGACACTCCGCTTTTGGGCAAGCCACTCTGAGTCCATCCAGAACATCGACCAGCAAATAGCAGCCCTTTATTCCCAAGACACCAAGGCTTTCTACAAGAGCCTGATTCTGGAATATCTCTCACGTGTGGTCCAAAGCTCCGAAGTGATGTTCATGCTTTTACTCTTTGGCATTGACAACGGAGGCGGATTAGACGGACTGACGATTACTTTTTTACACAGTATCCTCATCGTTTCGTTCACCACGTTGTTTGCCAACCTCATTGGTTTCCTGCCAATGCAGTTAGGCGTTCAGGAAGGAGGCTTTGTGCTCTCAATTGCAGCCCTCGGTCTCTCTGCTGCACTAGGCATCTTCGTCAGTATTATCTGCCGTGTGCGTGAGATTATCTGGATTGTGATTGGAATGCTCCTGATGAAAATAGACAAGCAAGAATAAATATCGAATATAATAACAAATAAATAGGAAAGAATATGAATTTTCTAGACAGAAACGAATTTAATTTCGAGCCCTCCCAGAAAGTGGTGGAGGCTATCAAGAATTTCGACCCCAAGACCCTATGTTTCTATACCCGTATTTACGATCAGGGGAAAAAGAGCGTCATCAGTGTCAAGCTAAGTGAAATTTATAACGTGCCTGAGGAGCAGGTGCTGCTGACCTATGGTGGCGAAGACATGCTGAAGAATGCCATTCACTATTTCCTTTCTATCAATAGCCAGGAAGGATGCAGCGAACCAAATACAAAGATTCTGATTCCTGAGTTCTCTTGGTGGTATTACAATCGTGTAGCTTCTGAATGTGGTGGTACTTTTGAGATGTACCCATTGCACGAAAAGGAAGACACCTTTGCCTACGATGTTGACGAAGTCATTGAGTACACCAACCGTGTTCATCCCCGTATGTTGCTGTTGGCTTCACCCAACAACCCCACTGGTAATGGACTGACTCCAGAGGAGACTGGTCGCATCATGGAGAATATTCCTTCTGATACAATGGTACTTATTGACGAGGCCTACGCCAGCTTTATCTCTACAGATACCGCCTATATCGCTCCATTGGTAAACAAGTATAGTAACCTGATTATCTCTCGTACCCTCAGTAAGTTCTATGGACTTCCAGGCTTACGTTGTGGCTTTGGCTTCATTGGCAAGGGTCACGATCAGTTCCTGAGTTACGTCAACAAGTATCTGGGCTACAACCGATTCTCTGAAGCTGTGGCATTGGCTGCTCTCGACAGCGACGAGCACTATCGCCACGTAGCTGACGACATGCAGTGGGGTCGTGAGCTTTACAAGAAAGAGTTGGGTCATCTGCCTGGCTTCAAAGTCTATAAGTCTGTGGCAAACTTTATCCTCATCAAATATCCTTTGGAGATTAAGGACGCCTTGATGGAAGCCCTGAAGGTGCAGGACTACAAGATTAAGTTCATGAGCGATAAGGGACTGGAGTCGTGTCTGCGTATCACATTGGGACGCAAGGAACAGACACAGACCGTTGTGGATACCATTCTGAAGTGCTTGAAGAAGTGAAAAGTGAATAGTGAAAAGTGAAAAATTTGCTACCGCTATGATTGGAGTTATCTTAGCAGCCGGAATGGCCAAGCGCCTGCGCCCTCTGACAGACACCAAGCCTAAATGTCTGCTGGAAGTAGGTGGAAAGACCCTTTTGGAGCGCACCGTGCGTGCCATGCAACAGGCTGGCATCAAGGAGTTTGTGGTGGTGACGGGATATCGTGGTGAGATGATACGTAGCTTCCTGGAGAATTACGCCAAGAGTCAGGATATCCACTTTACCTTCCTCCACAACACCGACTACGAGCACAACAACAATATCTACTCGCTGTGGATGGCTGGCGAGGTAGTTCGTGGCAAGGACTTTCTGCTGATGGACAGCGATATTCTCTGCGACCCTGCCGCTGTAGTAGCCATCGCCCATCAAGAGGAAACAGCTTTGGCGTTGAACCGTCATGAGTGTGGCGAGGAGGAAATCAAGGTCATCGTGGATGCCGACAACCATATCACGGAAATCAACAAGACGTGCAACCCCAAGGATGCCATCGGTGAATCGGTGGGCATTGAGCGCTTCACGTCAGCATACAGCACCGCCCTCTATCAGGAGCTCGACCAGATGATTGTCAAGGAAGGACTCATCGACGTGTTCTATGAGCGTTGCTTCGAGCGACTCATTCCTCAGGGACATACGTTCAAAGTGGTGGACACCACCAACTATTTCTCCTACGAACTCGACACGCCAGAGGACTTCCAGCGTGCCCAGGAACTGATTCCAGCCGAACTGCTCTAAGCTGACTTGATGCAGCTTTGAAAGTATAAACAATCCCTTTCTTTGCAGATGACAAAGGAAGGGGTTGTTCGTCTTAATAGAAATAATAAAAAACAAACAGCTTAAAATGATGGATACAACATTCAAGACCCCTTTAAGCGGTATCATTCCACCGCTAGTAACCCCGTTGAAGAACAATGAGACACTGGACGTAGAGAGCCTGGAGCGTCTCATCGAGCACCTGATAGCAGGTGGTGTACACGGACTCTTTGTGCTAGGCACTACAGGCGAAGAGCAGAGTCTTTCGTACGATGTGCGCAAGCAGATGATCAAGGAGTCGTGCCGCATCAACAACGGCCGTCTGCCCCTGTTGGCCTGCATCACCGACACCTCTATCGAGGAGAGCATCAAGCTCGCTAAGAAGGCTGCCGACTACGGTGCCGATGGCGTGGTCAGTGCCCCACCCTACTATTTTGCTACAGGTCAGCCCGAGTTGGCTCAGTTCTACGAGGAGCTGGTGCCCCAGTTGCCTTTGCCCGTTTTCCTTTACAATATGCCAAGTCACGTAAAGGTGAGCTTCGCACCAGACACGGTAAAGCGTCTGGCAGAGATGGAACAGGTGGTAGGCTTCAAGGATTCCAGTGCCAATGCCGTTTATTTCCAGAGCGTGATGTACAAGGTTCAGCAACGCAAGGATTTTGCCATGCTCGTGGGTCCTGAGGAGATTACAGGCGAGTGTGTGTTGCTGGGTGGTCACGGAGGCATCAACGGAGGTGCCAATATGTTCCCAGAGCTCTATGTAGGCATGTATAATGCAGCCAAGAATCGCGACATAGAGACAGTGCTGAAACTGCAACAGTTCATCATGCAGATTTCGACGTCCATCTACACCGTAGGCAAACATGGCTCCAGCTATCTGAAGGGACTGAAGTGTGCCCTCTCGCTGCTGGGTGTTATCAACGATGACTTCGTGGCTTCTCCGTTCTATAAGTTCGAGACTCCTGAGCGCGAGAAGATTCGTCAGGCACTTGCAGCACTACCTATCAAGAACGGTAAGCTCCAATTATGAATTATGCATTATGAATTATGCATTTAATTGATTTCATTATATTCATAGTCTTCACCCTGGGTGTCGTGGTGTTTGGCTGCTCGTTCTTCAAGAAGGGCTCAAGCGCCGACGAGTTCACCTCGGCGGGTCACTCCATACCTGGCTGGGTGGTGGGCATGTCCATCTTCGCCACCTACGTCAGCAGCATCTCCTATATCGGTTATCCTGGCAAGGCGTTTGCTGCCGACTGGAATGCTTTTGTGTTCTCGTTGTCGATACCTATTGCAAGCTATTTTGCAGCCAAGTATTTCGTACCCTTCTATCGCCATAGTGGAAGCGTTTCCGCCTACACCTTCTTGGAAGAAAAGTTCGGAGCATGGGCGCGCTTGTATGCTTCTGCTTGCTACCTGCTGACACAGATTGCACGAATGGGTTCCATCCTCTATCTGCTGGCTGTTCCCATGTACATCTTGATGGGTTGGGACATGCATACCGTCATCATCCTAACCTCCATCGGCATCATTGTCTATTCCATGATGGGTGGACTGAAAGCCGTCATCTGGGCAGATGCCATCCAGGGCATTATATTAATAGGTGGCGCCTTGTTGTGCTTGGGAATCCTGATGTTCTCCATGCCTGAGGGGCCTATGCAGACCTTCGAACTAGCTGCCAACTCACCGATGGGTAATAAGTTCTCGCTGGGTGCGTTTACCAGCGACCTCACCACCTCTACATTCTGGGTATGCCTCATCTACGGCATCTTCATCAACCTGCAGAACTATGGTATTGACCAGAACTACGTGCAACGCTACCATGCAGCCAAGACTGACAAGGACGCCAAGTTCTCGGCACTCTTCGGTGGTTATCTGTTCATTCCTGTCTCGGCCCTGTTTTTCCTCATCGGAAGTGCTTTGTATAGCTACTACGAGGCAGGGGTAGCACCTCTGCCTGCAGAGATACAGGCTAAGCCCGACTATGTATTTCCCTACTTCATCGTCAACGGACTGCCCGTAGGTTTGCGCGGACTGCTGATTGCATCGATTTTCGCTGCTGGCATGAGCACCGTTTCCACCTCTGTGACCTCTGCTGCCACGATTATCCTCACAGACTATGTGCGCCCGTTCTTCCTCAAGGCACGCAACGTAGCCGACCATCTGCGCCACCACGACCCTGCAGACCATCATAAACATCAGAAACTGGAACTGGCCATTGTGCGACTTTCCAGCTTCGGGGTAGGACTCTTAGGAGCCTGTGTAGCCATCGCCATGCTGAGTGTCGAGAGCATCATCGACGCCTGGTGGACGCTCTCCAGCATCTTCTCAGGTGGTATGCTGGGATTGTTCCTTTTGGGTTGCATCCCTCAGAAAATCAGTCGCTTCGCAGCCTTCTTAGGGTGCGTCTGCGGCATAGTTGTCATCGGATGGATTTCGCTGGCAGAGCTGTGGCATCTTCCAGGTATCCACCTGCATCCCTATCTCGCCATCGTCCTGGGCACCACTACGATATTCCTCGTGGGTTTCCTGCTGACGTTGCTGATAAAGGGAAAGAAATAAATTAAATACACAATAACATTTATCAACTATGACTATGAAACATTTCAGAACATTTTGGCTACTGCTAACCTTGATGATGGTGGGCAGTTTCACGCTGACTTCGTGTGTGGACAATCAGGACA
The DNA here is from genome assembly GCA_902770195.1 of uncultured Prevotellaceae bacterium. Classification (GTDB taxonomy): domain Bacteria; phylum Bacteroidota; class Bacteroidia; order Bacteroidales; family Bacteroidaceae; genus Prevotella. The sequence continues at coordinate 26,499 of CACXSA010000007.1, read as the reverse complement.
ACCCCAGTGGTGGAGGAGGCGGAAGTGGCGACAAGGACAAGAAGTATGTGGAACGCCTGTACCCCGTTGTTGACCCGCAACAAAAATCTTTAGGAACGGTGCTGTTGCGCTTCTACAACGACATGCCCAACGTGGCCTATATCAGCGTCAGCAGTTTCCAGGAGATGATGTATCCTGGCACCACCATTCAGGTGGCAAACTTTGGCGATGGCAAGTATGTGCTGACCAATCCATGTGGTACGGCTAAGGTGGACACCGAGAAAGACCTCTTCATGAGCAACGACTACGAGGCGTTTACCAACATGATGGGAATGGTGCAGCCAGGAATGCCTAACACCACCTTCGACGCCCTGCCCATCATCCGTTGGAAGTCGCTGGACGCTTCACCCAAGCAGGTCGATGTGACGCTGGACTATGGCAAATACGGCATCGACATCAGAGAGGATGGCGAGAACGTCTATTTCCCCTTTGCTACCATTGCTGACCTCTACACGGACGGCTATATGCACATGGCTGCCTTCAACGGACAGACGGTGATGACGGCTCCCAATGGTGCCTACTCTCTGGATGCAGGCTATCCTGAATTCTTCATTACACCCATTCTCCAAGAGAAGCGCACATCCGACATGGCTGAGTTCAGCTACAAGAACCTTTGCTTCACCATGACCAATTTCTTCGGATATCCTGGCCGTACACTATTGGAAAAGAGCATGAAGGAGAAAGGCATGGACCAGGCTCTGAAGGACTACGGAAAGGCAGGCGAGATGACACGCGAACTGTTGCTGTCAACAGATATGTTCAACTACATCTCTGGTACAGGCGCACTGAGTTTTCTGCTCGACGATGGAGGACACACCTATACGGACGTAACAGTAATCAGCGATATGAAAGGAAATCCTTCCTTTGTGGAAAATCTGAAATCCATCAGAACTACCCTGTTAACTGAATTCACGGGGTATTGTCCTGAATATCAACCCATTAAAGACAGACGGAGCGCGAGAACAGAAATAAGAAATCAACTGAGAACCAAGCGCGAAGAGAAGTTTGGCGAGGACGTACACTATGTAAAAGTAGGTAATACGGTCTATTGCCAGTTCGAAAGTTTCCTGTGCGACGATTCCGGATGGCGTAAGTTCTACAAGGGCGAAGGCCCCAAACCCACCATTGAAGAGTATCCCAACGACTGGCTGGTCATCATCATCGATGCGTTGGATAAGGCAGAGAAAGACCCTGAGGTTAAAAACTTCATCGTCGATATATCGACAAATGGCGGAGGTTCGTCAGACGTGGTGGTATTCCTCTCCTCTCTGTTCTGCAACAGACCTGACATGTATTACGAAAATGTGCTGACAGGACAGAAGATGAAGGTCACCTATGAAGTAGACCGCAACCTGGACGGCAAATTTGACGAGAAGGACAAGGAGGTGAATATAAACCTGAACGTAGGTGTGATCATCAGCAACTACAGCTTCTCGTGTGCCAATATGCTTCCTGCTATGATGAAGGACTACGGCATAGCCCTCATCGGACAGCAATCGGGAGGTGGCTCATGCTGTGTCCTGTTCAACCCGTCGGCTGAGGGCTTCGGCTACAGGTACTCCACCCACCGTGCCCGTCTCATCAACCTGAAAGGCGAGAACATCGACGAAGGCATCAAGCCCGACTATCAGTTAGAGAACCTGGACGAGTTCTTCGACATTGCCAAAGTGGGCAAGCTGATAGAGCAATTCTACGCCAAATAAGCACGTTTACTTCTACATACAAAGGGGCCAGGCTTCAAACCTGCCCCCTTTTATCTATCTTTGTACGTTCCTCGTCAGGGGCTGTAAGAGATAAGTGAGAGAGACATTTTGCTATTTGCCCTCTGGTGTCACTTCCTGACAATGACCGCACCTGGATATTTCGAGGTGTCAAGCATGAAGACATTGTCGCTGACACCGTATTTCACACGCGTCACCGTCATCGTAATCTTGGCTATGCCCTCTTTCGTAACAATCTCACGGATGAGCATTTTTTCGTGGTCCACCTTCACCGTCACTTTCTTGGGGTCGTCCTTGTCCTTAGGCTTGGTGAAGGTTATAACGGTGTAGCGGCCATCCTTCTTGGCGGTGGCTTTCTGGTAGTCCTCAGCCAAGCCAAAATCTATATCTGCCTGACGTTTCGATGGTGCCTTGGTGGTCTTGGTGATGGTCAGTGTGTCCTTATATTCCTTACCCTTTTTTTTGAATTTCTCGGCCAGTTCTACGTGTTTGAACTCCCAAACCTGCTCGCCGTCGAAACCTGACTCCGACCTGATATCATTGCCCAGCTTCTTCATAGAAGTCTTCATGAGCAACTTCGAGCCTTTCGTCATCACCGTGAAATTCATGTCGACCGACATCAGCGTCACGCTCATGTGAATTTTCGTGTCCATCTCTATACCAGAAGCATGCGTCATGTTGTCCTTACACTTGCGCATCATGTCAGTAACCTCGGCAGGTATCTGAGCCTGCACGCTCAACAGACTGCAGAGTAAAAGGATGGCTGTCAGCATCCATCGTGTATTCATTTTCATTGTCTTCGTACGTTTTGCCACTGCAAATATACGCATTATTATTCATATTTACGCTAAGATTTACTAAAAAATTGCGAACAGCGACGGAAATGACACTGATGACAACGGGGCTATTTGTGCGTCTATAGAAAGTAGAAACTTAACAACTAAAATATACTGAGACAATGAAACAGAACTATCCGAAAATTGGTATCCGCCCGACGATTGACGGTCGTCAGGGTGGCATTCGCGAGGGTCTTGAAGAGAAGACCATGAATCTGGCTAAAGCAGTTAAAAACTTGATTGAGAGCAACTTGAAGAATGGTGACGGCTCAATGGTTGAGTGCGTTATCAGCGACACTACGATTGGACGCGTGGGTGAGAGTGCCGCCTGTGCCGAGAAGTTCGAGCGCGAGGGTGTGGGAAGTACCATCACCGTGACGTCGTGCTGGTGTTACGGCTCGGAGACGATGGACATGAACCCCACCTATCCGAAGGCTGTCTGGGGCTTCAACGGAACGGAGCGCCCTGGTGCCGTCTATCTGGCTGCTGTGCTGGCTGCCCACGCCCAGAAGGGTCTGCCTGCCTATGGCATCTATGGTCACGACGTGCAGGACTTGGACGACAACACCATTCCTGAGGATGTAGCCGAGAAAATACTGCGCTTTGCACGTGCTGCCCAGGCGGTGGCAACCATGCGCGGAAAGAGCTATCTGTCGTTGGGCAACACCTGTATGGGTATCGCCGGAAGTATCGTGAATGCCGACTTCCTACAGCAATATCTGGGCATGCGCACGGAGTATGTATCGCTGGTGGAGATTCTGCGCCGTGTCGATTTCGGCATCTACGACAAGCAGGAGTTCGAGAAGGCTATGCAATGGATAGAGAAATACTGCAAGCCCAACGAGGGCCACGACTATAACGAGGACCGTCCGCTGTTCCCTGGCGTGCCTATGACCACCTTCAACGGCAAAGGCAAGGGCAAGAACCGTCAGGAGAAGGACGAAGACTGGGAGTTCACCGTGAAGTGCATGATGATCATCCGCGACCTGATGCAGGGAAGCGAAAAGTTGCTGGAGATGGGCTACAAGGAAGAGGCCATCGGACACAACGCCATTGCTGCCGGTGTACAGGGTCAGCGCCAGTGGACGGACTACAAGCCTAACTTCGACTTCCCTGAGTCGATGATGTGTACCTCGTTCGACTGGAACGGTCCGCGTGAGGCTTACACACTGGCCACAGAGAACGACTTCCTGAACGGTATGTCAATGCTGTTCGGACACCTGTTGACGAACAAAGGTGTGATGTTCTCTGACATCCGCACCTACTGGAGTCCGGAGGCTGTAGAGCGCGTGGCTGGCAAGAAGCCCGAGGGTCAGGCCGCAGGCGGTTTCATCCACCTGATCAATAGCGGTGCTACGACATTGGATGCCACAGGTGCTATGACGGACAAGGACGGCAAGCCTACCATCAAGAACTTCTGGGAGATGAAGCAAGAGGACGTAGAGGCTTGTCTGAAGGCTACCTCATGGATGCCTGCCGACCGCGACTACTTCCGTGGTGGTGGCTATTCGAGCCACTTCGTCACCAAGGGCGGTATGCCGATGACCATGCTTCGACTGAACCTCGTGCAGGGACTCGGTCCGGTGCTGCAACTGGCTGAGGGATGGACTGTAGAGCTCGACCCCAAGACGCACGACATCCTGGACAAGCGTACCGACCCCACATGGCCCACCACATGGTTTGCCCCACGTCTGGATCCCACGAAGGATGCCTTCAAGGACGTCTATTCCGTCATGAACAACTGGGGAGCCAACCACGGAGCCATCTGCTACGGACACGTTGGTGCCGACCTCATCACGCTGTGTGCTATGCTGCGCATTCCTGTTTGTATGCATAACATTGCTGATAAGGACATCTTCCGTCCTTCGTGCTGGAATGCCTTCGGAATGGACAAGGAGGGTGCCGACTATCGTGCCTGCGCCAACTTTGGACCGATATACAAATAAAGTGAGAAATGAAGAAATTGCTATGCTTACTCATGCTGACTGCCACCACGACAGTCGGCATGAGTCAAAAATACGAGACGCGTTTCGAGCGTAGTGTGACGGACCTGATGAACGACGTCAGCAAACGCTTTGGCGTGAAGTTCAAGTTCGACAAGAACGTGGATACCGTAGGCAAGAAGATGCCCTACGCCGACTTCCGCGTGCGCCCCTACTCGCTTGAAATGACGCTCGACAACATCTGCAAATACTACGACTGGAACTGGTGGAAGCAGAGTGGCAACACGTATAAAATCAAGCTCTACGAGTATCCGCGTCGGCATGAGGCAGAGGGTAAGATGATGCTCGACTGGCTCTCATCCTTATATAATAATAAAGAGCAATGGGAGGCTCGTCGCGACACCCTGCGCCGTGAGGTGCGCCAGCGTCTGGAACTGGACAAGTTCCTCGACTCGTGCAATAGGAAAATGGTCAATGGTCAATGGTCAATGGCCAATGTACAACTGTCTAAGATTCGCAAGCACGACGGCTACACCACGCAGAACATCTGCATTGAACTGACGCCCGGGCAACACCTCTTCGGCACTATCTATGCTTCCTTGAAGAAGGGCAAACACGCCCTGATTGTCTGTCCCGACGGACACTGGCCCTACCGTTATCGCAAGGACGAGCAGCAGCGACTGGGCACCCTCGCCCGCATGGGTGCCGTCTGCGTAGATTTCGACCTCTACGGATGGGGAGAGAGTGAGAAAGAAGTAGGCGACCATCATAGTAGTCGGGCCCACGTCTATCAGGCAGCCTGTGGCTACATCCTCTTAGACTGGATGCTTAAGAACCGTAAGGACATCGACACGGAGCGTGTAGGTGTGATGGGCGGCTCTGGTGGCGGTACGCATACCGTGTTGCTTTCGCTGTTGGATGAGCGCGTCACAGCCTCAGCACCCGTAGTTCATCTGGCCTCACACTTCGATGGTGGCTGTCCCTGCGAGAGCGGCATGCCCGTCCAGCTGTCAGCAGGTGGTACCTGCGAGCCAGAACTGGCTGCTGTGGTAGCTCCCAAGCCCATGCTCGTCGTGAGTGACGGAGGCGACTGGACCTCGAGTGTCCCCACGTTGGAATTCCCCTATCTGCAACGCATCTACGGATTCTACGGTGCCCTGGATAAGGTACGTAACGTGCATCTGCCCAACGAGCGCCACGACTTCCGCGAGAACAAGCGCAAGGCCGTCTATGACTTCTTCATCGACGTCTTCGGACTGGACCGCTCGATGCTCGACGAGAGCAAGATAGAAATAGAACCCGAAGAAACGCTGAAATCGCTGTATAAATAAAATAAACGGAAGGTTATTACAGAAACTATGAAACGACTGACACTCACTGCATTTCTCATTTCTCACTTCTCATTTCTCATTTGTGCTGTTGGACAGCAGCACAGACTATGGTATAACCAGCCTGCACAGACGTGGACGCAGGCCTTGCCCATCGGCAATGGTGTGATGGGTGGTATGGTGTTTGGAACACCCGCCGTGGAGCACATCCAGATTAACGAGGAAACCATCTGGGCAGGACAGCCCAACAACGTAGTGAACCCCAACGCGAAGAAGGCGCTGCCAGAGGTTCGCCAACTCATCTTCGAAGGGAAATACAAGGAGGCACAGGACTTGGCTAACGCACAGGTGATGCCCCAGGCGGCTGGCAAGAACATGGGTATGCCCTTCCAACCCTTTGGCGACTTGTATATCGCGATGCCGGGACATGCTGACTATCGGAACTATGAACGCTGGCTGGACTTGGACAATGCCAAGAGCGTGGTGAAATACGAGGTGGATGGCGTACAATACATGCGTGAGACGATAGCCCCATTAGGTGGTCACGAGGTTATTGCCGTCCGACTGACAGCCAGCGAGAAAGGCAAGATTACATTTACCGCCAACATGACAACACCCCACGAGAATCCACTCGTGGGAAGTGAAGAAATAAAAGTGAAGAGTGAAAAATTTGCTACCGCCACTCTGTTGGGCGTGTCCTCAAAGCATGAAGGCCTAAAAGGCAAGGTGCGCTTCATGGGTCGTATGGCTGTACAGACGAAGGGTGGCAAGATGAGCGGCTCGAATGGAAACATCAGCGTGGTGGGTGCCGACGAGGCAACCCTCTACCTCACCGTGGGAACCAATGTCAAGAGTTACAAGGACATCACCGGCGACGAGGAGGCACAATCGAAAGAGCGCCTTCAAGGAGCTATGGCGATGGGCTATGAGGCACTGAAAGACCTGCATGAGAACACCTATCACAAATACTACGACCGCGTGAAACTGGACCTGGGTGAAGACGCCTATGCCAATGTACCCATGAACAAGCGCATCGAGCAGTTTAGTGTGGTCAGCGATTCCGTCGCTGACAGGCATCTCGTAGCGGCCTACTTCCAGTTTGGACGCTACCTGCTGATCTCTTCGTCACAGCCAGACAACATGAACCCTGCCAATCTGCAAGGCCTCTGGAACGACAAGATGTTCCCGTCGTGGGACTCGAAATACACCACGAACATCAACCTCGAGATGAACTACTGGCCCTCGGAGGTAACCAACCTGACGGAGATGAACGAGCCGCTGTTCAAGCTCATCCGCGAGATTTACGAACAGGGCAAGCAGACAGCCCGCGACATGTATGGCGTTGAAGGCTGGGTATTACACCACAACACCGACCAATGGCGCATCACAGGTCCTGTGGATCGTGCTCAGACGGGGCTCTGGCCGATGGGAGCTGCATGGCTCTGCAGACATCTGTGGGAACATTACCTCTACACGGGCGACAAGGACTTCTTGCGCCAATATTATCCAATCATGCTGGATGCTGCCCGCTTCTTTACGCAAACACTGGTAAAGCATCCTACGAAGGGCTGGCTGGTAGTCTGTCCTGGCGAATCGCCTGAACACGGAGGGAAAGGACGCCCCACCCCATTGGATGCTGGTGTGACAATGGACAACCAGATAGTGACCGAACTGTACACCAATGTACTCGAGGCCGCCAAGATTCTTGACCATCTAGACAATCTAGATATCCTAGACACTATCAGGACCCAACTAAGCCAGTTGCCTCCTATGCAGATAGGACGTTGGGGACAGTTGCAGGAATGGCTTGACGACCTGGATGATCCGAAGGACGATCATCGCCATTTCTCTCATCTCTACGGACTGTATCCCTCCTATCAGATATCCCCCTTCCGCACACCCAACCTATGGAATGCTGCACGCAAGTCGCTGGAGGCTCGTGGTGACGTATCTACGGGATGGAGCATGGGTTGGAAAGTATGCTCATGGGCCCGTCTGCTGGACGGCGAACATGCCTATAAGCTGATTAAGGACCAGCTGACGCTGACAGCAGACACCTTCCTGATCTTTGGAACGGTCAAGCAACGCGGAGGCACCTATCCTAACATGTTCGATGCCCACCCACCCTTCCAAATTGACGGAAACTTCGGGTGCACGGCAGGTATTGCAGAAATGCTGATGCAGAGCTACGACGGATTTATCTATCTGTTGCCAGCATTGCCCAGCGTTTGGAAGGACGGAAGCGTGAAAGGACTGGTGGCCCGTGGTGGCTTCGAGATTGACATTGACTGGAAGGAAGGCAGAATAACAAAGGCTGTCATCCGTTCTAACAACGGCGGCATCTGCAAGATTCGCAGTAACACCCCTCTGAAGGGAAAGGGACTGAAGAAAGCCAAGGAAGCCAATACCTACACCTTGTCAACGAAAGCTGGAAGCGAATACATACTTTTCAATAAGTAGCAAAAAATTATTATTATGTAATATTCTGGAATGGACTCTTCGTCTGTTCCAGATTTTTTTATTATCTTTGCAAAAAATTTCAAATCTAACCTATATTAAACCTTTTTAGACATGAAACGTAGTATCCTTGCTGCCCTACTCATGGCAGCTACATTAGGGCTCTCAGCCCAGAAGCCGATGAAAGCCCCCAAGGGCGGAATGGCTATTAGTGACGAACTGATTGGCATCTTCTTTGAGGACATCAGCAGCTCAGCAGATGGCGGTCTCTATGCCGAACTGGTTCAGAACGGTTCCTTCGAATACAGCCCTAGCGACCGTGACGGTTGGGGAGCCGGTACATCCTGGAAGCAGATTCGCCCAGGTCACTCTTTGGGAACCCTGGAGGTTTGCAAGACGAACGGCATCCACCCTAACAATCCCACTTATATGCGTCTCCATATCGAACGCGTAAAGGAATATTACGACTACAATGGCTGGAAAGGCTTTGGTATCGAGAACGAGGGTTTCAAAGGAATCTCCGTCAAGCGTGGTGCCAAGTACGACTTCTCTGTATTCCTCCGCAACACGGGTGCAGCCAAAACGGTTCGCGTCGTGTTAGGCATTCCCCAGGGATGGGGCAAGGATCCCAAGGTGCTGGCAGAAGCAACCATCAACGTGGACAGCAAGGACTGGAAGAAATACAATGCCGTACTGGAAGCCAGCGAAGATTGCACAAATGCCATCCTGCAGATTCTGGTGCTTAACACGGGTGTGCTGGATGTTGACATGGTATCATTGATGCCTCAAGACACCTATAAGGGACATGGTCTCCGCAAGGACCTGGCACAGGCTTTGGCAGACTTGCAGCCTAAGTTCATGCGCTTCCCTGGCGGTTGCGTGGTGCATGGTGGTGGCGACGGATTCTGGAACACCTATCGCTGGAAGACTACCGTTGGTCCTAAGGAGAAACGTCGTGGACTGAAGAACACATGGGGCTATCATCAGTCTATGGGATTAGGATATTATGAGTACTTCCAGTTCTGTGAGGACTTGAACATGGAGCCTGTGCCCATCCTGCCTTGTGGTGTTTCATGTCAAGGTACCAATGGAGGCTGGGGCATGAAAGACCAGGCTCAAGACGTTGTTCCTATGTCGGAAATGGACGAGTGGGTACAAGATGCCTTAGACCTGATTGAATGGGCTAACGGCGATGCTACCACTAAGTGGGGACGTGTCCGTGCAGAGGCTGGTCATCCCAAGCCCTTCGGACTGAAGTATCTGGGTATTGGCAACGAGGAGCGCATCTCACCGGAGTTCTGCGAGCGCTTCCGCTATATGTACAAGAAAATCATGGAGAAATATCCCAATATCGTCATCGTGGGAACAGCAGGTCCCGGTTCTCACCCTGGCAATCCTGATTTGGACAACGGCTGGAAGTTGGCTGAGGAGCTGGGTATGCCTATCATTGACGAGCACTACTACGAGCCCAACACTTATTTCCTGAACAGTCGCCAGTATGACAAATATCCCCGCAACCGCAAGACCAAGGTTTATCTGGGTGAGTATGCCGCCAAGGACAAGAAGCTGATTGACGCACTGGCAGAAGGTCTTTACCTGCTGCATGTAGAGCGCAATGCTGATATTGTATGCATGACATCCTATGCTCCTCTCTTCGCCAAGAAGGATGCCACCAACTGGAATCCTGACTTGATCTATTTCGACAACGAGCGTCCTTACCTGACCTGCAGCTATTATGTACAGCAGCTGTTCGGACAGTCGAGTGGTCAGTATTTCTACGGCAACTGCGTAAAATTCGAGGACGACAAGGCCGGTGTGGTACAGCCTTTGGAAAATGTTCACTACGGTCAGAGCGTTATCCTCAACGTGAAGACACGCAAGCTCTTTGTCAAGATGGTGAATGCCACAGACGAAGAGAAGGAAGTGGACATCGACCTGAGCCGTTTCCCCATCAAGAAGACTGCTGTGAAGACCGTGCTTTGCGGAAAGGCTGACGATGAGAACAACTACGAGGCTCAGCCTATTGTTCCGAAGAAGGAGACCATCAAGGCTAAAAAGAAGTTCGACATGGACTTAAAGCCCTACTCGATGGTGATGCTCGAATACCAGTTATAAGATTTACATAACCATCATTTTTAAGACTGACGACATTTTCCGTGTTCGTCAGTCTTATTTTTATATATACAAAAGCTATGAAGAAACTCATCATGATATTAAGCCTTGCAATGCTGACCATGTCGGCACAGGCAGGCAAGCCATGGGATAATGGCAAGTTGAAGGTTTCGGATAACCAGCGTTATCTGCAGTTTGAAAACGGACAGCCTTTCTTCTGGTTGGGCGAAACGGGATGGCTGTTGCCTGAACGTCTTGACCGTGCTGAAGCAGAGTGGTATCTGCAAAGCTGTGCGAAGGCTGGCTATAATGTCGTGCAGGTGCAAACCATTGACGGCGTGCCTGCCTATAACATCTACGGACAGATGTCGAACATTGATGGATGGAACTTCAAGAACATCAACCAGAAAGGTGTCTATGGCTATTGGGACCACATGGACTATATCATCGACCAGGCTGCTGACAAGGGTATCTATATCGGTATGGTATGCATCTGGGGTGGACTGGTCAAGGCGGGTCTGCTGAGTGTGGAGGATGCCAAGAAATATGGCACCTTCCTCGCTAACCGCTACAAGAACAAGCCCAACATCATTTGGTTTATGGGTGGTGACATCCAAGGCGACATCAAGCCTGAGGTATGGGAGGCACTGGCCACCACCATTAAGTCGATAGACAAGAACCACCTGATGACCTATCATCCCCGTGGACGCTACACCTCTGCCAAATGGTGGGCAAAAGCACCCTGGATGGACTTTCACACCTTCCAGAGCGGACACCGCCGCTACGGACAGCGCATGGGCAATGCCGACTATCCCATTCCCGACAATACCGAGGAGGATAACTGGATGTATGTCGATTCCACCTGGAAGTACAACCCCATCAAGCCCGTATTGGATGCAGAGCCTAGTTACGAGGATATCCCCGTTGGTCTCCACGACCCCAACGAGGCCCGTTGGCAGGACTATGATGTACGCCGCTATGCATACTGGAGCGTCTTTGCAGGCTCATGCGGACACACCTACGGCCATAATGCCATCATGCAGATGCTAAAGCCGGGCTATCCCACCAGCTATGGTGATGCCGGCGATGTGAAGGCGTGGTATCAGGGACTGAAAGATCCGGGCTTCAACCAGATGCAGTACCTGAAGCGTCTGATGTTGTCATTCCCCTATTTTGAGCGTATTGCCGACCAGAGCATTATTCAGGACAATGGTGAGAAATACAACCGTCTGATTGCCACACGGGGCAACGACTACCTATTGGTTTACAACTACAACGGCAACACCATGAAACTTGACCTGACGAAAATCAGCGGTGCGAAGAAGAATGTCTGGTGGATGACGGCAGCAACAGGCCAGTTGAAATACTTAGGTGAGTTTGACAACAAAGTTCTCACCTTCCGCTATCATCCGCAGTCTGCCCGTGTGGAGGATGGTGTACTCATCGCTATCGACAACACAAAAGACTATCTGAAGAAAGACCAGACGGAACTATCTCCCGACGGTTATAAATCCAAAGAACGAGACTTAAACGAGTAAAAGCATGAAGAGAGTCCTCTTTATATTGTTGGCGATATTGCCCTTGACGTGTATCGCCAAGAAAAAGGTTGTGAAGCCTGATGTCAGCATCAGCTGGCTACGCGTGGAGAATCTGGAGAAGCCTATGGGCATTGATACAGACAAACCTCGCTTCTCATGGATAATTCTGTCCGACAAGCAAAATGTCAAACAGACGGCCTACCAGATTATTGTATCCACAGACATGGGAGAAGTATGGAACTCTGGTCGTGTGGAGAGTGACCAGCAGTTATGGGTACCCTACGGTGGCGAAAAACTAAAAAGTGCTACACAATGCTCCTGGAAGGTTAAGGTATGGACCACTGCCGGTGAGACTGCATGGAGCGAAGAAGAGTGTTTCGGCATCGGACTGTTGAAAGAGAACCATTGGACAGGTCGCTGGATAGGACTGGAACGACTGATGCCTGATGAGCAGCGTGGCTTACATAGCAGACTGGCTGCACGCTATGTCCGCAAGGAGTTTGAATTGGAAAAACCCGTCAAACGAGCCATTGCCTATGTGGCTGGCATCGGACTGCACGAACTGCATGTCAATGGAGTCATCTACAACCGTGAGGTGCTCGTCCCCATGCCTACTGACTACCGCAAGACAGTACTTTATAACACCTACGACATCACCGAGGCTCTCAAGGAAAAGAATGCCATCGGTCTTGTGTTGGGCAATGGTCGGGTGTTCCCCATGCGCCAGAACAAGCCGTATAAAGCACCTGTTTTCGGATTGCCAAAATGCCGCATTAATATCCTCATCGAGTTCACGGATGGTACAACCAAGCGTATCTCGACCGACGAAAAATGGAAGATTACTGCCAACGGTCCCATCCGTTCGAACAACGAATATGATGGTGAGATATATGATGCCCGCAAGGAGATGGAAGGTTGGGACATGCCAAACTTCGATGACAAAGCATGGCTGAATGCCGAGCGCACAGAGATTCCTCTTGGGACCCTGCGAGCCCAGATGGCTCCGGGCATGAGCATGGAACCCCTGACAATCACGCCTACCTGCAAAGATAACATCTACGACTTCCACCAGAACATGGCTGGATGGATAGCCTTTACACCATTAGGAAATCCTGGTGACACCATTCGCGTAAAATATGCGGAGAAACTGAATGCCGACGGGACACTCTACCTCGACAATTTCCGCGATGCCCAATCTGAGGACATCTATATCTGCGGACAATCGTCAAACGATAAATTGTCAAATTGTAAATCGTCAAATTGTAAATTACCTTGGCATCCCATCTTCAGCTATCATGGTTTCCGGTATGCACAGATTACCGGACCAGTCAAAGATGTTCATGCCTACACCGTCAGCGATGACATGCAAACCATCGGGCACTTCGAATGTGCTGATGCCACTTTGAACCAAGTGATGAAGAATGCCTGGTGGGGCATTTACTCTAATTATAAAGGAATGCCTGTTGACTGTCCTCAGCGCAATGAACGACAGCCTTGGTTGGGCGACAGGACAATGGGAAGTCTGGGTGAAAGCTTTGTATTCAATAACGAAAGACTATACACCAAATGGATGCGTGACATCTGTGAGTCACAGCGTGAAGACGGAGTGTTCTCTGATGTTGCTCCCGCCTTTTGGAACTACTACAACGATGACGTCACCTGGCCTGCTGCCTTACCCTTCAGCTGCGATATGCTTTGGCGACAGTTTGGCAACCGTGAGGCTATTGACAAGTCGTATTTCTACATCAAGCGCTGGTTGCAGCACCTGATGGATGAATACCTGGAGGATGGCATCATCACCAAAGACCAGTATGGCGACTGGTGTGTACCCCCTGAGAGCCTGGAACTTATCCACTCCCAGGATCCTGCCCGCAAGACGGACGGAGCACTCATCTCTACAGCCTATGTCATCCGCACCATGCAGCTGTTGGAGCAATGGGGTTGTGAGGCAGAATATTGGAAGCCGTTGCGCCAAAAGATGACGGACGCCTTCAACCGCAAGTTCCTGACCGTAAAAGAAGGCACCAGTCTTGCTCCCGGTCATACCTTGTATCCAGACTCTATCTTCTATGGCAATAATACCGCGACCGCCAACCTGTTAGCGCTCTCGTTTGGCATCGTGCCGGAAAAATATCGTCAGGAGGTGACCAAGAATGTGGTGGAGAATATCATCCTGAAGAATAATGCCCATGTGCCTTGTGGCGTCATCGGCATCTCATGGCTATTGCGAGGACTCAGCGACAATGGGTTCAGCGACGTGGCCTATATGATAGCCACCCAGCATAGCTATCCCTCATGGGGCTATATGGCAGAGAACGGTGCTACCACCATTTGGGAACTGTGGAATGGTGACAAGGCGTCTCCCCGCATGAACTCCGGCAATCATGTCATGTTGTTGGGCGACTTGGTCACCTGGTGCTACCAATACCTCGGTGGCATCCGTCAGACGGGCAATGCCTATAAGCACATCGTGCTCCGTCCCGACTTCACCATCCAGGACTGTCCTTGGGCTAATGTCAAGTACGACAGTCCCTACGGAACGATTACCAGTAATTGGAAAAAGACTTTGCAAAATGTGGAATGGGATGTACAGATTCCGTGCAACACCACAGCGGACATCTGTCTGCCCGACGGCACCGTCAAGACTGTTGGCTCAGGCAAATACTACTTCTCGTGTGACATTCCGACAGCCTCGCCAGCCATTACGAAGGATCAGTTCCTCTATGAGCAAGCCACCTTCCCCCAGTGTCATGCTGCCACCATCGTAGAGACAAAGAAAGGTGACCTCGTAGCCACCTACTTTGGAGGCAAGCACGAGCGCAACCCCGACGTCTGCATCTGGGTGAGCATCAAGAAGAAAGGCACCAACGAATGGAGTAAGCCCATCCTTGCTGCCGACGGTGTCTTCACCTTAGGCACGAAGAATGCCGAAATTGCAGGCATCACCGCTGAGAGCACCCCAGCTTCCGAAGGTCCTGTACACAAAGGCACCGCCTCAGCTAACCAAAGACGAAAAGCCTGCTGGAATCCCGTTATCACGGAGATGCCCAACGGCGAGCTGTGGCTCTTCTTCAAAGTGGGTCTGAAGGTGTCCGATTGGACAGGCTGGCTCTGCAAGTCGAAAGACGGAGGAAAGACCTGGAGCGACAAGGAACCATTGCCCAAAGGATTCCTCGGACCTATCAAGAACAAGCCCGAAATCATTGATGGCCGCCTGCTCTGTCCCTCCAGCACGGAGGATAATGGTTGGAAGTTCCACATGGAGATTTACGACATCGCCAAAAAGGAATGGAAATATGTAGGCCCTGTCAAGGCAGAACTCGCCATGCGTACGGAGGACATGAAAGCCGCCGTTGCCAAGAGCGACAAGGAGGACATCGAGGCTCCCGATGCCGGAGGCGTAGCCACAAAAGACGGTCGTCATCCCATCGACTGCATACAGCCTTCTATCTTGAAACTGAAGGACGGACGTCTGCAAGTGCTCATGCGTACCCGTAACGGCAAGATTGGCACATCCTTCTCCAGCGACAACGGTGACACCTGGACTAACGTGACACTCCTGGATGTTCCCAACAACCAGTCGGGCACTGATGCCGTAACGATGCAGGACGGTCGTCATGTGCTCATCTACAACGACTTCGCCTCGCTGCCAGGCACCAAGAAGGGTGTCCGCACGCCCCTCTCCATTGCCGTCAGCGACGACGGCATCCACTGGCGCCATGCCCTGACACTCGAGGACTCGCCCATCAGCCAGTACTCCTACCCCAGCATCATTCAAGGCAAGGACGGCAAACTGCATGCCGTTTATACTTGGCGGCGATTGCGTGTTGCATACAAAGAAATCGATCCTGCTCAGCTACCATAGCTGAGCAGTTTTTTTATTCTACAGCTTGTCATTAACATCTATTCCTTATGCCGCCAAATTGTCTTATGACTTTTCCTAAAAAAGTAGTCACTCTCCACAACCCCTGTTTTTATCAAAAATGAGTAAAAAAATGGGGAAATTCTTGTAAATGTCGAGAAAATTTTATATCTTTGCCACATATTACCATAAAGCCCACGCTTATGACGCACGCAGGACATAAGGCTTATAAGAAAGTGATCAAAGGACCGTCCCTGTGATCCATCAGTGCGCGAGAATTTGGAGGGCCTCCCGCAGGACCGCCTATGAAATCTACCATATTACCTCAGTTTTGTGAAGGCAAATATACGCATAAAAGCTGATAAAGCCATGCGTCTTGAACCTTTTTCGCTGAAAATCACAGATATTTTAGCACTTTTTCATATTTTCTCTGCTCTTATACGATGATATACCTCTACCACCTCACAGGTTGCAAATGGTTTAAAGAAGATAACATGCTCTTCGCCGAGGTCCAGCATATGGCCTAGCTCTGCTGCAAGAGCTACGCTCGCAAAATTTAGGAGAAATGGAAGGACTAATCCCAATCCCTATCTATATCAAAGCCTCTATTACAATTTAATATACTATGCGAATATCTTTAAAACCTTTAAAATACCACCATGAATTAAAATAGCAACGATTCCATTTCCTCATGCGTTCCCAAGGATGAGTAAGGCATCGTATATCCACCTTTTGTTTACGAATTCCACATGGTTCACTTTGACAATATTTTCTTAATGGACAATTAAACGTTCCGTTAGAAAGAAACACTTGATGTATTTGCATCATTGCATATACATTAATAAGTTCCCTCTTTGATACATACACACTGTGTGGACGGATGAAATCGAAATTATGTGCATTATTTGTTACTATTGGAGTCCCAAATTCCTTAATAAGGTTCAAGAAAGTCTTATTATTTGTGATGTCACCTCCTTCTGCTAACTTATGGAACAAAAACGGATTTTGTAGTTTCAATATAGCACCTTTTTTAATGATTGTTTGAAACCACTTGTTAATATTCTGCCAAAACCAAACTCCACCTAAGTATTCTGATATAACATCTTTCGCTGCATCTGCAAATTTTTCATGGCTTTCTTCGTAATCACAGATTCCAACTGGCAAAACCATAGATGTATTATGCAAATCCTCATAAATAACATCTGGCGTTAAAGTATTAGCATTAAATCCGTTTTTGGCTTTTAATTCCAAGTAATCAACGAAATCACATCCAGGATTACTTCTTTGAAGGGCAAAAACAAAGAGTGCAATCATGGTTTGGGGATTGACTGACAAACCAGGAATAATCATATCTGCCACATCTTTGGCAATATAATATGGATTATAAGGAGAACGTCGAACAGGAGTGGGATATACCTCTTCTTGTATTAATTTTGCCATCCCTTCCATCATTTGTAAAGTACCTAATAGAATATCTGTTTCGTGCATCTTTCTATCAATACACTTTACAACGACACCTTTCACAGGAATAACTTTACCGTTATTGTAGTCAGTTAATGATGCTATCTGTATTTTCTTAAATGCAATTGCCTTTTCAGCAGAAATATTTGTTCCCATTGTATACATCCTTGCAAGCCAATTTTTGTCAACATTGTTTCCCATGCTCAATGGACTAATTGGAACATGAATATATTTACTCTGTTGTTGTTCTATTATTTTTGTAACATAGCGAATATACTCTCCTCTGATAAATATGTTGTTTAACCCTTGGATTGTGGTAATATCTTGCAGGAAGTGAATGTACTCATGCAAAAATGTGCTCTTTTGTTGTTGTTCCCAATGTTCCATTTCATCCAATTTACCTTTTCCAATTGTATGCATGTGAAATATTGCTGGTTCATAGAATCCTAATGTAGTATTATATCGTTCTAACATAGTTAATACATTGATAATTTTACAATGCAAAGATATAAATAAAACCAGAGAGTTCATAATAACATTTGCTTATTTATGGTTTTTTAAATAAAAATATTGAATTGGTTGAATTATTATTTGTATTTTTGCAAACAAAATCATTTGTATCATGGATATTAAAGCACGTATAGAAGAAGTGATAGCCCAAAGGGGATTGACAAAGAGAGAAGTTTCTGAACGGATGGGAAAGTTTAATCAGGCTTTCAACTCTCTTATCACCAATCCAAAATGGGATACCATCGAATTGGTTGCTGAAGCAATAGGCATTACGATTGAGGAGCTTTTATTTGACCAATCTCGTATAGGTTCAAATAGCACAATTTCTCTAACTAATGAGGAAGACATGTTAATTCATCCCGATCAGTGTCATTCGCAAACTATAGGCTTGTTATTATGCCCATATTGTGGGAAGGGTATTAGATTGAGTATAGAAAAACAAACAATATTTAACAAATCGTGAGGTTATTAATTCAAGAAACTAACAAAATTAAAAAAGACCCTGTTCAAAACAGGGTCTCTGCAGGCCCGCGAAACGCGGCTGCAAGAACTCTTCGGCTTATAGCCTTATTGAGAAAAGTCTTTCTCATAAAAGTCTTTGCGATGCAAAGATAATGTTTTTCTGTGAAACAAGCAAATTTAATAAAGAAATTCTGAACTGATGGAGCAAAAATATGTATTGGGCGTTGACCCAGGAACAGGTTCATTGGGCTTGGTGGTTAGAGACACTGAGACTGAGGAACTGATGGAACAGGTAAAGTATGCCTCCGTTGACATTGTCCGTTCTGGCGTGATAGAGAGTGGTCAGAATAAATACACCTCCTTTGCGGCAGAACGTCGTGGTTACAGGAATGCCCGTACTCGATACCTGCACAGAAAATGGCGTAAGCAAGAAACGTTGAAATTGCTGATAGATGAAAAAATCATAGAAGGCCCTATCAAACACCTGCTCTGTCCACTAAGCCCTGAGGACTTGGAACGCTGGGTGCGCTATGACAAGGCGAAGGGTTTGAAGCGCGAATATCCTGTTGATGCGGTAGCCTTTGCCCATTGGCTGATGATGGATTTTGACGGCGACGGCAAGGTGGATGGTTACACCAGTCCCTATCAAATCAGAAAGGAACTGCTGGAGCGTCAGTTCGATTTCTCTAATCCTGAAGACTGTTACAAACTGGGGCGTGCCCTGTATCACATAGTCCAGAAGCGAGGTTTTAGAAGCAGTAAAGGCGACACCATCAACGATGCAGAATTGCCAGCAGAAGATATTCCTCAGGATGAAGATTTCGATGCTATGGAATATTCTGAGCAGAAGAAATCGAAAAAGCTCACGGAATATATGGTCGAAAAGGGAATACAAGACAAGTCTGTGGGCTATGCTCTGGCTATGTTGGAAGACGAAGGCATCCGTCTGCGTGACAGCGAGTATCAGGTAGTTCGAAAGCAGTTGAAAGACGAGGTGAAAGCTATCTTTGATTACCAAAAACAGCTATCTACAGACTCCTATCTCTACAAGCGACTCGTCAGCGAAAAGAAAGGCGAAGGCACCATCTTCTACCAGCAGCCCCTCCGTTCGCAGCGAGGCAAAGTGGAACGGTGTTCGCTGGAACCTATGAGGAAACGCTGCAAGGCCAGTCATCCTGAGTTTGAGAAATATCGAGCCTGGAGTCTTATCAATAATATCAAAATCAGACTGCCAGAGGATGGCGAGTTACATACGCTGCCTTTTGAACTGCGCCAACGGCTCTACGACGAGAAAATTTCAAAGATTGTTTCCAAGACGTTCGATTTCGCCTCCATACGCCGATGGATAGAAAAGGAATACCATCTCAACAACAGCCTTTCCGCCAAAGCCAAAACTATCAACTACTACGACGATCATTCTGTGGCAGGTTGTCCAACCATTGGAAGACTGCAAAAGATACTGGGCGACGACTGGGAATCGTGGACGAAGGAAAGCGACCAGATTAGGCAGAAGAAAAACGGCACAGAGCACCACGTAAAGTACAATGCCCTAACGCTGTGGCATGTATGCACAGAGGCTGAGAACGAAACCTTTGTTGAGAATTTTGCCAAGAACAAACTGCAGTTCGTGCATTTCAACGAGGAACAAATCAAGGAACTGGTACGCCTCCATAAGAATGCCTCTGACGAGTATGCCAACCTGTCGTTGAGTGCCTTGCATAAAATCAACCGTTTCTTGCTACGAGGGTTCAACAACTACGAAGCCACGCTACTGGCTAATCTCCCATCGCTGATAGCCGCAAAACTTTGGCAAGAGCATAGTGATGAGATTGAGGCCCATCTGCAGGATATCATCGATAGCAACAGAGAGCAGAAACGCCTGTTGAACATTGCCAACAAACTGATAGCCGACTACAACTCGCTGGATGAAAAAGAGCAATGTGCAGACAGAACGTATAAACTGGACGATAGCGACTTCCGAGATATAAAGAAGGCCATTACAGAGTCTATAGGAAAGGTAAGCTGGGAGCGAAAGTCACAAGACGAAAAAGATTCCATCACCCAACAGGTAGCAGCGCTTTATCAGCAATTCTTTGCCAGCGAAAAGCGTACCTACTACAAGATGCCTACGGATATGGAGCGCATTCGCGAATATCTTAAAGTGGCCTTTGAAATAGAACTGGGTGCTGACAATCAACTCTACACGCCCTACGACAACCGATATTATCCACAGGCCACACAGACAAAGGACGGAAGCTTCCAGTTGTGTTCGCCCGTTAAGGGCGCTCTGCACAATCCTGCAGCTATGCGAATACTCCACCTGATAAAGCGCAGAATCAACGCCTTGTTGAAAGACAAACAGTTGGGTATCACGGCGGAGAATACACGTGTGGTGGTGGAGTTGCCTCGCGAGGTGAACGATGCCAATATGCGCAGAGCCATTGATATCTATCAGAACAGACGAAAGAAGGAGAACGACATCTTCAGAGCTCTCATTAAGGAGGCTTGCGACGATGAGGATGAACGCCTGCAAAAGACTCGCTTGCTGATAGAGCAATGCCCAGACTATGTATTGGCGGACTTCAATGAGAAATTGCAGAAGAATAAGGCCTACAACGAGAAGATAGAATATGCTGCAACCAAGTATAAAAATTGGTTGATCGATGAATGTATCGACCTTTATACAGGTAATCCCATTCCTTTCGCCAGCCTTTTCGACAATGATTCGTACGACATCGAGCACACCATCCCACGCAGCATCGTACTGTCAGACGGTCTTGAGAACAAAACCATTACTTCTGCCTCGTTTAATCGTAAAGTAAAAGGCAATCTGTTGCCATCGCAGTTGACCAACTATCAGACTGTTATCATGCCCAACCTGCAACCTTGGAAAGATCGTGTAGAGCGACTTGAAGGACGTGTGAAATACTGGTTAAAGGAAACCAAGCGTGCCTTCGACGAAGACCGCAAAAACTATTGCATTGTTCAGCGCCACCTGTGGCAGATGGAACTCGACTACTGGAGTTCTAAGCTTGAGCGATTCCTGATAACAGAGGTCACTACAAGTTTTGTTAGCAAGCAGATGAGTGATACGCGTGTTATCTCAAAATATGTATTCCACTACCTGAAGAGTTTCTTCACTCGTGTGGATTTGCAATACGGCAGTACCACAGCCACCTTCAGAAAGATATACGGACTGCCAGAGAAAGACAGAAGTAATCATACCCATCACGCCATCGATGCTGCGATGCTGGCGTTCATCCCCTCATCAGCCCATCGCGATGCGATGTTGCGCTTGTTCTATCAGATTGAAGAAGAAAAGAAAGCAGGGCATGCCAGCGAGGTAAACAGACTCAAAGAAAAACTGGAGCAAGAAAAGAAACTGGCCCTTTATGGCAGCAAATACGCTAAGGCCAAGGGTGCAGGAATGATTAACATCGTAAACCAGCTGAAGGACACCATGATGGTGAACCACGTGGTTAAGGACCAGACGCTGACACCTGCCAGAAAACGTAGCAGTATTAAGAAGAATGGTGAGCGCATTAAAATCGTGAAGACGGGTGACTGCATTCGCGGACAGATACACAAGGAGTCGTTCTTTGGTGCCATCAAACCCTGGACTACAGACAAAGAAGGTAACTTCCTTAGAGACGAGCTGGGGCTGCCATACGCTACCAAAATCAAGTACGTTAAAAGATGCAAGTTGCAATATAAGCAGAAGAAAGGCCGAGGCGAAGGCTTTACAGACTGGGAAGACTTGGAGAGACGCATTATAGACAAGGCTCTCTTCAATCAACTGAAAGAGCAGGCCAAAGGATTGTCGTTCAAAGATGCATGTGCCAAAGGTTTTACCGTAGAAAGGAAAGTGGATGGTCGTATCGTAGAGAATAAAATTCGTCATGTGCGCTGCGAGATTCCCAGCAACCTGTCGCACTTCCCCACGAAGAAACACGTCTTTGTGTCTGATAAGGACTACAAGCAATATTACTATGCCGAATCAGCCGATTTGCAATACTGCTGCGAGTATCAGGGAAGCAACGAGACGGCCTATAAGTCCTACACTCTTTATGACCTCTCCATGAGAATGAAAGCTGGGAAAGAACCTTTCCCAAAAACAATTCCAGGCAAGCGCGAAATGCTGCACCTTTCGAGAGTGCTGACCAAGGGCGAAATGATATTGCTATATAAAGAGTCTGAGGATGAGTTGAAGTCGTTGGATAAAGCGCAGTTGGCCAAACGCCTATATAGAATAACTGGTTTTGAGAAGCGCAAGGAAAGAACAGATACCATTAAGCTTTCTAAGCATAATTATAGTGCTGCTAAGGATGAAGGGAAAGGAAAATCGCTTGATGATTTCGAAAAGTTGATACAGTTGAACAAGATTCAGTTGGCCGTCAACAAGGTACACTTTGTTCAAGTGAAAGCATAATAAAAGGAGAAGAAAACTCTCGTGATGAGGGTTCTCTTCTCCTTATCTCACAAACATTTCTCCTTTCTGTTATTGGTCGTATCCATTGTATGGCAGGAAGATATACACAATCTGTTGTTTGTAATATCTCAAAGACTTTTATTTGAAAGCAATTCCCAACTACGGTTTACTATTGCGAAATCCTGTCATGTTGTTTGTAATATCTCAAAGACTTTTATTTGAAAGCAATTCCCAACCCTGCTCAACAAGCAAATCAGCCACGAATAGTTGTTTGTAATATCTCAAAGACTTTTATTTGAAAGCAATTCCCAACAGTTGAGCGAGCGAGACCAGTAGTTGCCGGTTGTTTGTAATATCTCAAAGACCTTTATTTGAAAGCAACTCCCAACTCGCGGAGAAGACAATCATCAGTACGTCGAGTTGTTTGTAATATCTCAAAGACTTTTATTTGAAAGCAATTCCCAAACGACCTCCGCGAGCGCTACCTACTAAGGAACAAGTTTCAATGCAGAATCAATGTAAGTACAACACAATAATTCAAAGAGCTCTATTCAAAACAATACCACTGTTGGATATTTATTCTACTGACAAAAAACAAATTTGTGTCATGACTATTTTGAAATATGTTGCAAATATACTTATTTTTGACGATATAGAAAAGAAAAAAGAAAAAAAGTGATATATCCCAGATGTTTTTCTTCGTTTTTCAGGGAAAATATGCAAGATTATTTGTACCTTTGCAAAGTAGTTGCATCAAGAGTGGCACAATGCCCACCAACCGGCCTTTGGCGCTTCGCTTGTCGAAGAACCAGTTCAAAGAACAGAATCGTTGGCAGCGGTGGTAAAAGGATGCGAGTGAATGTTTAATCCACTAAAAATAAACGGTTATGGAAATCAAGAAGATTGAGAAGAGTGACTTTGTGATGTTCCCACGTATGCAGCATCGTGGGCTGGAGTTTAGACATGTAGAGCGCGATGCGTTCAAGGCAGAACTGCGCCATGTGGAGGGACATGGTGACTACTGGCTGATTCACCAGCAATCGAAGCCACATGTTGTGGTCCACGTCCAATTACCCAAGACGGAGGCAGAGTTTGATAACATCCTTGGCTGGTGTTTGGGACAAAACCATTGGTGCGAGTACATTGAGGGTGATCTATCGTTCCTCTGCGTCATTGCAGGCTTTAATGCCGCCGAACTCCCCCCCAAGTACCCCGACTTCATCAGTGAGCGCGTCTATGCCCTCAGTGATGCCACTCGCTGGTGGTATGAGTATGGAAAAGAGTGTTGTCATGCAACTCCATTGCCCTTGCAATAAAAAGCCTCCTGAGTCATCTTCCTGTCAGTCTTCTTGCTGCACTTAGAACAGCCGCAACCCGCAAGGTGGCTTGCAGGCTCTTGCAAGAAAACGACACCGCATTGTCGGCACTTAATCTTTACTAGCGTGTGGGTGTTGATGTACTCGATTTCTGAATAGTCGAACTTCTCCCCATGCACCCGCTGTGCTTCCTCGACAAACTGCGGTGTCGTTTTGCGATGGTAGGACATAAGCTACAAGTTCTCTCTTTGCTGCTTGATGCCTTCTAAGAACTCTTCCTTAGTAATAGGAGAACTGTTTTCCTGATAGCCAGTTTCATATTTAGTCCTTTCAGTCTTATAGTATCTGAATCCTTCAAGTTCCTCGTCACTCATAGTTTCAAGGCCTGGGAATGTTACTGGTATTACCAAATCAATATGTTCCTCATCCACATAGTCAATTTCAGCAGTAGTACATCCATCTATCATATTTAGTGCTACGGCTGGAATATCTTTCTTAGGAATATAGCCCAAATGATCTTCACCATTGAAGACAGCCAAGGCATCTGGGTCAAACTCATTATTAGGTTCTGGTTTTATTTGCAGTTCCATTCCCTCTTCAAGTTTTGCCAGCAGTTCCTCGTAGTTTTCACGATATTTGATGCCTGCTACGAAAGAATTCATATTGGCATTCTTTATGACCTTATGCTGATGATGGTCTTGTCCGTCAATATAATCCAATTCGTATGTGGTGGCGTACTGCTTAACTATCTTGCCATAAGAGTTTTTTTCTGTAGTTGAATCTTCTTTTGATTCGACAAACTGCACATAAAGTTCTACTTGAATATCATCTTCTCGAAGATCATAGTCAGTAACAGCTATAACTGCTTGATAACCTTCTTTCATCTTCTGCTCTATTTCATTACTTGAATATTTGAAATAGACATCTCGTGTCTCCAAGTTAAATGCATAAGGTTCTCCATTCACTAACATTGAAGCCATCAAAAGCGGTTTGTTATCTTCATCAATCCATTCATTTTTAGCAAAAAACAAAGCCGACTCACCAATCAATTCTACTTGCGCATTGAATTTCTCCATACCTATAGGAATGTTGAATCCACGTGATGTTACTATTCTATCCTCAAATACCATTTCATCGTTATCAAGGAATTTTGAATTATAGAAAGGAGTCTTAACAACTATATTCATTGTACCACCATCTTGCATGTAGATATAGGTAATTTCACATCCTTTATGCTTCCATTCTATCATGCTATTTGTATTGTGAATCCTTGAAATATAGTGAGAATTACACTCTGACAATGAGCGTATGCCCTCGTGTCCAAATGCCTGCTCAACAATAAAAATTATTTTTTGTGCCCCTTCGGTATAGTAATCCATAGCAAAATAGAAATCAGTACCTCCATCTTCATTGACACTGGCAATACAAGATTTAAATACATACTTTTCTTCATCTATATCAGTGAACTCAAATGTTTTCTCATCATCGGCCTCGCCCACATATCTCCAATTTCCATTAGGCGCACTTTCTAAATCTATTCCAAAGAAATTGTTAATACTGATTCTTTCTAATTTAGACTCGTCTCTGACATCAGCAGGAGATGGTTCAATGTCTTTGATTACTTCTTCCCCAAGAAAAGCCTTATTGCGGAATGGTGTCCAAATAGAAACTTGCATATCACCAGTAATCGCATCACGGTCAAACATAACGCTCTTATCTCCTAATTCCCATGTCAGCATTGGCACAATGGAATCAAGCTTATCACGATATTTTCTAATGCACTTTTGATATTCGTAATCTCCATGATGAATTAAGTCGCGTTCAATGAGAAAAACAATATCCATTGCCTCCTGCAAATCAAACTCCTTTACAAAGAAAAAATTCGTTCCACCATCGCCAATTACTTTTGCCTTACAATCGGAGAAATACCACTCATCAGAGTCTATCCCATAATAGTGAAAATTTCTAATCTTATCACCATTTGAATTAAATTCATAATCATCCTCTATCCATTCAGAGTTTGGCGATTCTGTTAAATCAATGCCAAAGAAATCATGATAGTTCAATTTAGTTGATACTGATTCATTAGCCTGAGAAACAGCATTTGAATTATTATCATTTGCCACAAATTCTTGCTGGTCATCTTCTTCGATGCCAAATAATTTTTTAAAGAATCCCATATGCTTTTGTTTGTTTTAGTTTGAAATGCTTGGTGAATATTGAAATAAAAAACGTGGACAATCACTTCGTCTACGTTTTCCGGGTATCGGCAAATGACCCAAGCTACTTTGAACGAGTAATGTGCCCACGCGAACGTGAGCATCCTTTTTACTCTTGTAGCTTTCTTCAATTTTGCCGATTTCGGAAAACAAGATGGTAAGCGGACGCTATTCCTTTATGTCGTTTGTACTTTTATCTGTCCATTGGCGTATCTGTTTTGATGTTACACATTAATATTATATATGGTTTCAATTATCCAAATGCC
>CACXSA010000006.1 GCA_902770195.1 uncultured Prevotellaceae bacterium | reverse complement strand
AGAATCAGATATTTGTAACTGGTTTCTATCTAAAGATTCTAAATTTGATTTTGCGCCAATTTTGCGCCAATATTTCCTGTTTTAACATAAAACCGTTGGGATTTAAGTTAAATTTAAGTTAACATCTTAATTTAAGGATAAAAAGAAAAACCTTGTAAGTTGTCGACCTACAAGGTTTTATGAGGGTGCCCGGACGGACTCGAACCGTCGACATTCAGAACCACAATCGCCTTTATATAAGCCCTTATCCTATTGATATTCACCATATTATAGAACTCTCAAATTGTCCATCGGTAAACTATAAGTAAACATCAGAACAAGTGCAAAGGTACAAATAAATATCGAGATTTAAAAGAAAATCCCCGAAAAACTTGCTTTTACAATGCACTTTTTTCCCACATTGGGGATTTTCTTGTATTGTGAGATGTTAAGTGTTCATCAATTCTGGATATAGGGCTTTCAGTTCTTTCTTTGTGTGGGGTAGCCCAAGAGATTTACACCATTTTCTGATACAATTATCTGTTACTCCAAACATCTTTCCAATTCTGGTAAAAGGTAAATCCGTTATGAGTTTGAATAATTCATCTTTTGTTGGTTGGTCCTTTTTGGATACCTTGCAAGCCCTATTATGTTTGGCAGCACACTTAGGACACCAAGTAGAACTTAGTGAGATTTCTTTCCCACAGTCAGCACAGTAATTGTGACGTTTGATATTTTTCGTTCCGTAGTTGTCTGTCTGTGTGTGACAGTTTGGGCATAGTATTATCAAATTCTCTAATCGGTTATCATTATGATTGCCGTTTAGGTGATGCAGTTGAAGCGTTAAGGGCTATCCCTGCCATTCGCCTGTGTTTCCGCATTTCTCACATTTATTCTCTTTTAGCCCTGCATCTATTAACCTTTTCTTCAATTTTGCAGATTGATAGGTGCTATTTTCTGTAAGAATCTCGCTTAGTTCTTTTTTCTCATAAAGCAATTTGTTAGGTAGATGGCTGTATTCTATTCCGTAGCCATCAAGTTTTTCTTTCAATATCTCGATATTCTTTGTTGATTGCTTCTCGCCTTGTTTTGCAAGTATTTCTGTCAAACAGTTAGATTCTCTCACCAACTTACATAAAATGTCTTTCTCTTCCATTGCTCAATTATCAAATATAAATTTTTCACGATATATCTCAACCACCTTTACTACTTTACCATCTATGCGTTTCCCTTTTGGCTCTGAACACTCATACCATTTATGCAACTCTTTTGCTTTTGCTTTATGGGCTATGCCTAACTGTTGATAAGCTTCTTCAATAATTCTGTTTGCATCAGCAACGGTAATCGTATCTTGTGTAGGTATTACATTTGTGATTATTCGTGCTATCCTTTGTTCTGTAGTCTGGTCTGTCTCCAGACTTATTAAAGCGTTTTCTACAGATTTTTTGATGTAGCGCAAACTCCTTACCTTTTCAGTACCCAACTTGTAGTATGCTTCTCTGATTAGTGGCTGTTCTCTTTCTAAGGCTGTGAGTTGTGGGGTAAACTGATTCTTTGTAATCATATCAGCATATTTTAAGAAAGCGTCCTTAAAAGATAACTTCTTTGTTGCTGTAGATAAAGTGTTTTCCACTTTAACATATTGATGACTTGCTTCTATTCCGTTTTCTTCATAAGCCTTTGAAATGCTTGTACCATTTTTATAGATTTCTTGGTTTAGTTGAAAATTATATAGTTCCAATTTGGGTAATGTGTCATTTACAATAAATCTATCCTCTCTATTGTCATAACTCATATAAAGTTTGTTGAGGCTATTTCTTAATTTATTCCTCAAATTGTCTTTTACATTGGCGGGGGCATCATTGAAATAGGCTACAGTCTCTTTTGTATCTTCTAAAGCCTTTTCAGTAATTGCTTTCATTTGCTCAAAGGACATTTCCAGATTTAGGCTCTTATATGATGTTTGTAGAATGTGAATCAGCAAGTTCCTAAACGGATTGTCTTTTGTACGGATTCTCCCTGCTATCTATGGAATATCCGTGTCTATGCTTGCGTGTGTATGTTGGTTAGTTGAACTACTCACAATGAAACACAAGCCAGTCTTGCTATAGTAGTCAGCACCTTCAAATGATTTAGATGTAATGAAGTTGAACATTTTATTGGGGCTACGGCTATTGCTTATATCATAGCCTATCAACTTTTCTCTATTGGAATCTGTGTCTGCACAAATAATCCTCACTTCATCATTACTTAAATTACAATGCTTCAATATTCCTGCAATATCAGTTACACTATTGATAAAAAAGAAGGCTTCGTAACTTTTTATCCCATCTACCATATTCAAATAGCCATCTCTTTTGTATGCGTTAATAATGTTTGAAGCCAAAGTATAAGGCTTGTTGGTTTGAATTAGTTGAACTTTCATCTTGTCTAACTCATTCCATTGTGCTTGCACTTCTTCTATATCTTGTAAACAGTCTGGTTTGAATGATGGAAGTATAGGAGTGGCAGACATAAAACAGAAAGATTTGAACTGCCTAAAGTTCTCCAAAACGCCATCTATGGCTTTTTGCCTGTAAGAGTAGGCTTTGAGCAAGCAATGATATTCGTCTATCAATAGGCGAAAGTTCTTTGGGCGCAATAGCCCTATTAGCATAGGTAACTTGTCATAGGTACATATTATCTTCTTTGTTCCAGAAGTTTGCAGATAGCATACCAACTCTTTTCGGATATTAGCTGTGTACTTTCCAAACAGTCCATATACGAGCTGTTCCCTATCGTCAAAACACAAGGTGGAAAGCCCTGCATCTGTTCGCCCTGTCTTGTTGATGATTAGTTCCGTAGTTGGAACTGCAATAATGTAATCTTCTGTGTTCTTCAAAACTACTGTTGTTCCTCCGCATCCTGTCACTACTTTATTGAAGATGCAGTTGTGTGGCAAATCTTCCAAGTGAAGAAAGCCATCATTAGAAATAATGGGTAAATCTTTCATTTCGTTAAGATTTAATGATTAGAGAAATGTCTATCTCAAATTTTACAATCTATGTTGTTCTAATCATCTGTAACTTGTTTCCAGATACTTGTTATAAAGGTATAATTTGCTGTTTTCAGTTACACCCTCGAACAAAAAGAAAGCGCATTACTGCACTTCCCATTTGCTCTAAACACAAATACATTAACAACTTGAACAATACAAATATAGGCAATCAAAATGAGACTTCCAAGACCATCCAAGAAAATCTTAAAAATCGCGTAGAAATGCCCCTAAAAGGCTATTTGTAGATTTTCCTAACAGTTCCGTCTGGAAAGCGTACTATTGTTATTCCCTTTTGTGAGTAAGTTTGCTTTCTTCCCCAAAGGTCGTAGTAACATTCGCTATCTGATTTTACTTTAACCGTTCCAATATTTGTAGGTACATCTTCATCGGTAATGTTGAAAAAGTTGCTCCAACCTTGACAAGCTGCATAGCGTTCCTTTGTGCCCTTTGGAACATAGAGGGTGGCATTAAGATATGTTTTCGTACTGAACATATTGATATGTATGTCTGATGGTTCCTCAATTAGAGAAATCACTCTTTCTATACTCTCACAGTTATCAAAAAATGGGTCATCGGAAATAATATCTGCCCCTTTGCCTATCGTTATTTCCTTTAAACTTTCTTGTTTTCCAACAATCTGTGATTTATATATGCTTGTAAACCACAATACTTTTTCTATTGTCATAGATTCAAGACCTTTAGGAAAACTTGAAAAAGAAACGGTTGGATAATGCTCATTATCTTTACCTCCGTGTATCACAAAATGGCGAACTGTTGTACCTGTTAGACTACCCTCACGAAAACCAAACTGACCGTAATTGTTTGGCTCAATAATAAGAGAATCCAGACTACAATTCTTCATTTCGTCTATCCCTATAACTACAAACTTTTTCTCGCCATAACTCACTGTATCTGGAATATGCAAACTACCTATATACGGATTATCACCGGTAACTACTCTTACAGATTCATAATCCTTTGTGTTTATATTATAGTAGATACCATCTACTTCAATATCATAGCTGTATGCGCTTATACTCAAAAGTAAGCCTAAACCAACAAGCAATATCTTTTTCATTTTATCTGTAGTTCTTAGTCATTCTGAATTTTGCAGCAAAAACCATCTGTATTGACAAGACTGTCGCTGTATTGGGCTATCATATCATCGTAACTGTATTCGTCTTCTCCTTTGCGGATTAACGTACCATCGTAGCTATAAAAGTTATCTTGCATCACAAACACTTCGTCTGCCGTACAAGTCGCATCTGGATTAGTCAGTCTGGCAGTAGCCGCCTTAAATCCATCATCTTCAAAATGTATGGCTGCAAAATCGCCTATATGCTTCGTTTCAAGTGTCTGGGCATTTACCCTATATAGTTGGTATCTCACAGTCCAACCATCACTATTAGGAACTAAATCGCCTATCACATAAACACAACTGTCTATATGATATAGCATCATAGCCATTGCGCCACCATCCATATAGTCGTTATTGAAAACAACTCTCTGGCTATCAGTATAACAATAGACTAATCCACTATCTTTCTCCAGATAGATTGTGTGCTCTGTGGGTGTCTGTCTCTTCTGGTTACAAGAAAGAAAAAGTTGAGGGAATATAGTTATCGCCAGAACATATAACAACACTTGAGAACCGAAAAGGACTGTCTTTTTCATACCCGAAATTAACCTCGTACCAAATGATTATTTATTTGAAAACTGATTTCCGTTCATAGAAATTGCGAAAGCAACTCCATCAATCCAAATATTGTAAACTTCTGGAGATACTTTATAAGGTGCTATCTTTATAGTTGCTTTTGATTTCACTCTTGTAAACCCAACAACCTCGCCATACTTGCGCATGTTTGTTGCCCTTGCCAAAGGCAATTTCTTGTAGATGTAATCGTAACCTTTCGTATCTTTTTCTTCAAGTGGTCGCCCTAATTCCATCAAACAACTTTTGAAAGTAGGATAGACATCTGAAATATAATATTCTACTGTTCCTGTGTAAGTCCACCATGTATTACTTTTCCTATGCTCTTTAATTTCTTTCTTTGATGGTTCTATGTAACCGTCTATATGAAATGCGAAATGATATTTTGATTTATGCTCCTTTGTTGGATATAGAATGAATCCATCATAGCCGCCCCAACATTCAGTCCAATAATCTTCCCATTCGCCCCAAAAGTCATTGTAATAGCAACAGGTTCTAAAAGTTACTTGTGAATAAGATGACATAATGCCAAATATGCACAGGACAAGCAAAAGAAAATTTCTTTTAGTAGTTGATTCCATCTTGTTACTATTTTAAAATATAGATTTCAGTACCTGTGTCAAGTAAATAGTTCCCTAAATCCATAAGCCCTAAAGCCATACTTTTTTCATCATCACTTGTTGCAGACTTATACATATCTTGCAGTGAAGAAATAGGCTTTTCACATGGCTTCCACATATCACCAACCTTAATTCCTAAACAGGACAGATCTACAACTCCATTATTTCGCTTCACTACACGCGCTCTAATGGGAACTATAGCTTTTGTCGTTAAATTTGTGCCGTTGAAAGTCTTTACCTCATCTGAAACGATTTTCATAGCTTCTGCGTTTGTAGCTGCTGACATTTTTGCCATTTCATACATTTCTGCCTGTTGCATCCGTTCACGTTCTAATTGTAGTCTTTCACGTTCTAAAGCGTTTTTGTCTGCTTGTTGGTACATTTCCATTTGTTGCTTATATACGCTACCACCATTAGGAGTGTATTCAACATTTCTTTGGGGATTGGTATAAACCCTGACGTCATATGTGTTTGTTTGGGCAGACACAACGTTTAAAAAAGTTGCAAAAACTGATAAGATAAATATCTTCTTCATCTTCATTCAATTTGCGCTAACTAATCCCAAGAAGAAAGCGGGTTATTGTTAAAGAGTGTGGGACTACTGCTCACTACGATGTTTCGGTTCTGGACTACCTATCTGTTTGTAACAAACAATAGCCCACACCATAGAATATAGTAATCCCTGTAAGGGTACAATAATCCTAACGATGCGAGCATATTGCCTACTATTAAACAGATAGTTGAATTGTCCAGATTCAAACATCAATAGTATTCAATCACTCTTTTTTACTAAGTTTGAGTCATTAAAACGCGCCCCTACACAAAGGAGCACTTGAAACTCACCTGCAAATTTAGAAATAAAATCTCACATTTCACCACAGTTCAACAAAAAGTTAATGTTATTTGTGAATTTTGGGGGCAGTTTGTAGCAAAATCGAACGAAAATCAGTAATAGGACACCTTTATTTGATGTCCTACTACTGTCTATAAATTGAAGTCTGCTTTGATACGTTGTACTGTAGATATTCCTTTTCCTGTTAGCTTTGCCACGTTACGGATAGAATAGCCACGTTTAAGGTAGCCAATCATATCTTTGTACTGTTCTTTCTTCTGCTCCAGACTTTTTGTACTGCCAACTTTGCGCCCTAACTTCCCACCACGTTCTATATATAATTTGCGCCCACTATTCAAACGGAACTTTATATTTTCACGTTCTAACTGTGCGCACGTTGATAAAGTGGCTATCATTATAGGGGCAAACATTGTAGGGCTACCATCATTATCAAGCAAAGTTAGTTGTTCTTTCTGCATATATAGGTTAATGCCGTTATCTATTAAATCTTTGACGGTTGCCAAAACTTCAAACGCATTTCTCCCTAATCTGGAAAGTTCACTAACCAATAAGATAGATACTTTATTTTGCTTGCAGTAGTCTATAGCTTGCAATAATATAGGTCGTTCTACATTCTTCTTAGCACCAGAAATCTTTTCTTCAAATATCTGGGCTATCTCTAATTTCTGATATGTGGCATATTCTGATAAATCAGAAATCTGTCTTTCTGTGTTCTGCCTATCACCAACAGACGAAACACGTGCATAGATAATTGCTTTCGTACTCATTTTAATCAAAGTTATAATTCAACACAAAAAGAAAGTGCATCCAGATAACTTTATAGATTTATCTGAATACACTTATTATTTCAACACACTAATAAAGTCGTGCCATATCCCCACAAGCAAACCAACCACTATCTTTTCTAAAAATCAGCTTCTCTATTTTGTGGGGATTAGGTTGTACTTCATATTCTGCCATATAGTAGGACTGATAAGGGAAATTAGGTCGTTCCCTGTAAATCTGCCTATCATAGTCTAATTTGGTACACCTTATCTTTATTGATAGGGGCAAACGTGCCAAACTCTTTAACTTCACGTCAAACCAACCTTTACACGTTCCTTGATTCTGTGCCTTACTGATAATGTTATATTCAGCATTAAAGAACGCTTTTAAAGTATAGTTGTCGTTTAGAAATCTTACTGTTAGTTCTTTCATCGTCTGAAAAGTTTAAGGGGAACAATCCATTTCTGGACTATTCCCCTGTTACTTACTAATCAATAAACCAACTATATCTTTCGTCACCGTGTAAAGCTGAATTTATCCCTAATGCAATATCAGACGCATTTATAGAACGGTCTAAGAACGAATCTATATAGCTACTCTTATTTGCCCCTGTCAGCAAATTATAGAACTTCCACATATTTATATCAGTTCCATAACTGCCAAAGTTTTCATCTGATATGTAAGACTTTGCCACGTTGTTTATTTGTGTGTCTGTTATCAGAAGTTGAGGGATATTCCTTTGCAATCTCATTGGCAGACTTTGATACAATCTCATTCTGCCTATAATCTGGCAAAACTGATGCTCAGTTAATGAACTATTGCAAAGTTGCTGCATCAAGTGAATTTGCTTTGCAGGGTTGAAATTATGGAATAGTTCAAGCACTTGCCGATAAAGTTCCATTGTACTACTTGCCCTTAGTTCACCTCTAAAGCCATCTGTGAAAACGCACATATTGCAGCAAACAGTATTCTTAAAGCCAATAGCCACTTGGAAAATCTCTGGCACTTTCTTAGAGAAAAGATTTTGTCTGTTATAGGCTCTTACTCCCACTACAGACAAATAAAGGCGATTCCCGTTAATGTCTTGATAGATAGTAGGCACATCTATTGAAAAAGCACATCTTTCGTAATAGATAGTTTTGTCACTTTCTAACAGTTGATTAGCAGGCTTATGAATAGCAGACGGAACACGACCTTTGATAATGTGGCTTGCTCTAATCTGGGAATCATTCACTTGCTCACCTTTAAAGAAATCCTTTACTGCATCTTCCACAGTTTCAATAAATGATACATGGTTAATGGTAAGTTCATTGTCTTTAGCGAAAACAGGGGTTACACAGTCATTTTTGAGGTGTTCCAAAGTTACCTCTACTGTGTTCGCTTCGATGAAGTGGTTAGGCACTTCTACAGTTTCATTGATAGGCTCAACTACTTCTGCATCGGAGAAATCGAATCTCCTACTTGTTGCCATTGTAGGCACTAATACTAAATCATTCATAATGCTGAAAATATAGGGGTTAATACTATAGAAAAATTGTTTGTTGTTTCCAATCTCTTTTTCCTTATCAATTATGCTGGGGGGGATTAGAGGTTGGTACACTGTTGCGCCCTTAACTCACAATTTTATTTTTTCAGCGATTCAAAATATAAAGTAATCGAGAATATGTAGCGTTTTACATTGCTATATGTATAGGGGGATTGAAATTGCAGGTCGCTATATTAGTACGAATAGGAGGGGAAAAGATTTAATATTTACTAAATCTGGCATAGGGGGCGGTCGTTTCTCCACTTTTATTCGTAAATTTGGCGGTCGTATGATAGCAGATATAAAGGACATAGAGAATTTCAATCCAGAATCAGACCCTTTATTTGATTATGTTAATGAAGTGGCTGATAGGTTTTGGGCAGGATATGACCCAGAATTAGGCGAAGTTCCATCATTCGCACCAATGACCTTTTATCAACGTTATAGAAGTGGGCTTATTGATACTTCCAGACTGAATAAGTATGAAGAATCAGAAGAAGTACAAGGAACACTAAAGGCATTTGGGTTGGATAGTGCAAATTTCTGGTATCTGTGCCTACTCATTAAAGACCACGTAGAGGGTAGTACCATCAATGCCATAACACGTAGTCAGACACACAGAGAGGAAATAAAGAATCTGATTGCAGAACTAAATAAAATGCAGCCAGACATTCACCCTAATTTTATCAATGTGGCTACCAATGGGGAACTTACTTTAAAAGTTGGGAAACACCCTGTAAGAATTAAAGACGGTCAGACACTGACCCTAATAAATGTTGCCCTTACTGAATTTCTGGAAAAGCACGATGGCTATAGCGATATGTTTGATTCTACATCTGTGAATGTTGATGATACAACCATCTTATCACCTATCAAACAGTTTTTCTTGTTTGACAAATATCTAAGTTGGTTTTTGAAACCCTTAGAAGCCAATGCGGAAATATATGCTTCAAAGGATAAAAGGCTACTTGTTTCCAGAATGATTTATCTGTTAGGCATTTCCAATGACAAGCGGTTTGATACAGAATATAGTGATTCTGGTGACAAGCTGAATTTCTTGAAAAACTACCTAAGTAAATGTAAGGACGTGGAAATACCAACACACAATAGATACTATCTCGTTTAGCCTACTTAATACAGTGGGCTTTTTTCTTTCCTTAACCTGCTATTAGCCGAATAGGGGTAAGTTTCTGCTGTTTTTTCACCACCTATGCAATCTGCCATATTTCCCTTTTCGTATTGTTATTTGTATTACCTTTGCACCAGAAGCCAAGGCATAGTGCTGAGGCGAAAACAAATTTAAAAAAAATGAATAAAACAGAAAACGCTACAGTTGTAGCACAAGAGAAAGGTAACGTGGTTAATAATGAAACCACAAGTATTAACAATTCTAATTCATCAAAGATGGAAAAAACAAAAGAAGAGGTTGCACAAACAACCCGAATCGTCTGCATCAATGGCGAAGAAAAAACATTTGTGGTGGCTCACACCAAGTATAGTATGGAATTGCCAAAGGATAAGGATAACTATATCGGCAGTCTCGATCGTAGTAAGATGCTGAGTTGCATCTATCATTTCGCAACTCCAGAGATTTTTTGGAATGAGAATGTTGAACTTTACGATGAGGAGAACAATCTCATTGAAAAAGGCACAGAGAATGTCCTTGTTAGCTGTCCTACAGCAGATACATTCTGGCGATGGTCAGTAGAAGAAAAGTTTGAAAAAGCGGAAATCCATACGTTTAAGTCTGTTGAAGAATATGCTCAAACCATAGGCTGCACTAATCTCTATAGTCGGGGACTTAACAATATAGAGAAAATGGGTATTGCTGCTCTGGCTACAGGTGACAATGCTACAATAGCAGTCTTTGAGTTTGCCAAGAAGTATAATATGCCCATAACAACCGCACAGTTGTACTTTGACTATAAGTTGAAGCCTACTAAGCTTATGTCAATGACAATGGGTGAAATTCCAGAAAACATACCGACACTTGGAAGAACGGTAGAGAATGCAACTGCTTTATTTGAACAGACAAAAGACACATTTAAGAAAAACGCAATGAAGCGATATGCAATTCGTTCTATAAATATGCTTCTTCACAAAGACGAGTATTCTTTTGATGAAATGATGGAAACACTGAAAATCATTCCGTCAAACGAAATTGAAAATGCAGAATCAGCTCCTTGTGAGGACAAACAGCAAAATATTGCATCACTCATAACCAAGTGGCTGATAACGTACAAACAAAAAGTACAAAAGGAAGCCGCATAGATAAAGGACAATAGCAATGAAACTATGGCAGAGAGTTTGAATAGAAACTCCATCTGTGAAACTGCGGATGGAGTTTCTTTCAAATGCTTACTTACCAAAAACGTATCTTACAACTTTGGCATTAGCCTTGTTCTCATTCACGAAATCTCGCTGAATGTAGATGTCTGTAACTCTCATAGATTCGTCTATGTGATTTAAGGCTTCGTGGACGATGTACTTGTTAATGCTTAATTTGTTTAGAGCTATCGTAGCCCAAGAGTGACGAGCCGCATAAAATTCAAGGTCAGTCAGATTAAGTTTCGTGCCAATGGTCTTTAAGCCCATATTGATTGCACGATTAAAATTCTTGTCCGTATGGTATAGGTGGTGGAATTTGAAAACACGCTGCCCTGTTTTATCCCTGTATTTCTCTAACAGAGGGATTAAGAAAGATGGTATCTTAACTTCCATCTTAGCCTTATCGAGCCTACGGGCAGTTGTTTTTGTACGATAGTAGGTGATTGTGTTATTTGCTATTTCCGTACAGTTAAACAAGTCTGCTGAGTTCATCCCAATTAGGCAGAAAGACAGAATAAAACAGTCTTTTGCCAGATTAGTAATACTCTCCTGTTTCAGTGTGCCATCTTGTTTGCGCTCATAAGGAAACTGCCAGATTCCTTTTATCTGCTCTGCTGTAATGGCTCTTTTTCTGGTCGCCTGTTGCTTAGGGATAGCTACATATTCAAAAGGTGAATTGGTGATGCGGATAATGTTGCGGTCATAATCATTGTATTTCTTCTTTGCTTCATTAAACAAGTGGCGCAAACTACTTAAATAGAGTGACACGCTACGATTGCTTGGTACTCGTTTCCCTACCTTTGTCAAGGATTCCGCTTTCTGGTCATTCTTTTTCTTTAGATAGTCCATAAAGCCATTTAGCACATTGGCAGATAGTTTGGACGTTTCCAAATGCTCTGTTCCAAGATAGGCTATAAATGAATTTAGGGCAGATTGGTAATTCTTCTTTCCTTTAATGGGGGTTGTATCTATCCAACATTGACAAAACTGAATGAAATCAACAGGCTTTTGCCGTTCTTCTTCAGCTTGCAGTAAGTCCACAATTTCATCTAATGTGTAATCATTAGAATCCACTTGCAACTTATCGCACTTGTCTTTATAGCTTTCTACAAGTTTATCAATCTTCCGTTTGATGGGTGTACCATCTTTGAAAGATAGTGATTTCGTGAGGTCATTAGCACTCACAAATAGGCTCGTAGATAGCCTTTTTACCTTGCGTTTGTAGGTGAAACACACTTTTACGTTGTAAGTACGGTCAGCACGTAAACCGTCTTTTTTTACCATTGCTTTGATTGTCAGCATCTTACGTTTTGTTTTAAGCGGTAAACAATAAGTAAACAATCAACGGATTTTGGCTGAAATAAAGCAAAATTTCGTGCTGATGGGGATAGCCCAGATTGAAAGAAAAATCCCCGTAAGTATTTGACTTACAGGGATTTTCTTGAGGGTGCCCGGACGGACTCGAACCGTCGACATTCAGAACCACAATCTGACGCTCTAACCAACTGAACTACGGGCACCATCAAAAGGTTGCTTCCTTAAAAGCGAGTGCAAAGGTACGGGTTTTATTTGAGATAACCAAATAAATCCCGTACTTTTTTGCAAAAACTTTTAGTTGGCAGGCTGTGCAGGAGCTTCAGCTGCTGGAGCTGCCTCCTTAGCGGGAGTCTCAGCAGCAGGGGCAGCCTCCTTGGCAGGAGCTGTAGCGTCCTTCTGCTGGCTAGCACCGAAACCAGGCAGGTTGTTGGGGTTGGTCACGGGATTCTCGATGTTCTCCATAACGGAGCTGTCGGTAGTTGCGGTAGGAGCAACCCATGCGCAAACAACGCTGATGATAACCATAGCAGCTGCAAGTCCCCAGGTGGCCTTCTCGATGAAGTCTGTGGTTTTGCGGACACCGCCAATTTGGTTGTAAGAGGCAAAGCTTGATGAGAGACCGCCTCCCTTAGACTCCTGGATGAGCACGATGCCAATCATGAGCACGGCTGCCAGTACAATCAGAATTACAAATAATGTGTACATAACGTTTTAATTGTTTAATTATTTAATTTTTATGTTTAGAATCGTTCTTGCTGTTTATTATCAATTTCTCTAGGAATCTCATCTGATCAGTAAAGTAGGCATTCTTTTGCGGATACTTGTTGCTGAGCCGCCCGATAATTTCATGGGCTTTCTGATAGCGTCCCTGTTTGATGTAGATACGGGCGAGGGTTTCTGTGAAGTATTCTTCTTCGTTAGCCTCGGTTTCTTCCTTGGCGGGATTCTCAACGGGCTCGTCAGTGACTTCGTCGGCGAGGTTGTTGAGCAGGAAGCGTCCCTGCTCTTGTTGCAGGAAGCTGTCGATGAGTCCTTGACCCTTCAGCTGTGGCGTTTGACTCTCCTGTGTGCCCTTTTCGTTGGCTTCGGATTGTAGCAGATAGGCCACGTAGTCGATAGTGGCATCGGCTGGGGTAGGGGTACGCCTTTGCTGTGTCTCTTCCTCTTCTGTGTCAGGCGGAATGGTATCGAGGAAACTGTCGATGAGCTGCTCGGTACGCTTCTCCTTGTTCTCAATTACAGGAGAGATGTTAGAAGAGGTCTGACGCAGTTGATAGTGGGCTGCTTCAACCAGATTGAAGAGCACCTTGCGGTCGGTGATGTAGATGGCTGCACGGCGCAGTTCTTCATCGAACGATGTGTCATGAAGCAGGTAAAGGTTCTGCAGCATGAGTAGTCGTGCTGTCTGGAAGTAAGGATGCAAAGCCAGCAGGGAACGCAACTCAAAGAGTGTGTCGCGATCCATCTGTTCTGGATGATTGATAAGTACCTTTAAATCCATACTTCTTTTATTTACTATCTTCACTGTTCCAACTCCTACCAGTTTGCTACTGTGGCATTGAATATCTGATCGCTAAGCTCCTTGCACATCTGGGTAACCAGTTCTTCCTGTACGCTGTTAAGCGACTGGGTGGTCTCGTAGGTGCTGGTGGCTGTGAACTGACGTTCAAAGTCCTCAGAGTGGTTTACATTGTTGGTGAATCGCACATTAACAGTCATGGAGAGTTCGGTTTGTGCTGAGTAGCCTTCTGCGCTGACGGATTTGTTGCGCTGCTGGTACTGGGTGATTTCACCTTCTATCTTGAGATCGCCGTTACGACGTACCTGACTGAGTCGGGTGTGGTTGGCGAACTGATCCTTCAAGGCTGTATTGAACAAATTTCCCATAGGTCCCCAAACGTAAGCGGAACGAACGGGGAAATCGGTGATTTGAATGGTTTTAGTCTTTGTATAATCGATACTGGCTCCGTTGAACTTATAGCTTACGGAGCAGGATGCGAGTAGCAGGGTGACTGCGAAACACAAGCAGAGGCGAAGGTTATTTATCTTTATCGAGTCCATATTGTTTCAGTCTTCTGTAAAGTGTGCGGTCGCTAATGCCCATTTCCTGAGCAGCTTTCTTACGATTGCCACCGTTTCGTTCTAATGCTTTTTCCAAGGCCTGACGGCTCCACTCGCTGACGTTGAGGTTCTCCGGTTCGTTCTCCGGTTCAATGTATTCCTCGGCAACGGCATCCTCGGTGAGAGGTGAGAGATGAGAGGTAAGAGGTGAGAAATTTGTGGGAGCCAGCTGGGTGGCAGCCAAAGAAGCGGAAGGGCGATCGTCACCCTTGTCTTCTATCTGTTTTTTGAGTGTACTGATCTCACGACGCATGTCGTTGACATTGGAACGTAGCTCAAAGAGTATTTTGTAAAGTATCTCACGCTCGTTCTCAAAGCTACGCTCGCTCTCTGTGTGGATGGTGGCCAGCTGGGTGCTCTCCTGGTCTTGCGGAATGAATTGCGACAGGATTTTCGGAGTAATCTGCCGTTCGGCACTGAGCACGGAAAGTTGCTCGGTGACGCTTTTGAGCTGGCGGATATTTCCTGGCCACTTATAACGCATAAGCATCAGCTTGGCTTCGTCCGTGAGCACAACCTTGTCCATCCGGTATTTCTCTGCCATCTGCAGGGCAAAGAGCCGGAACAGGAGTATGATGTCCTCGCCACGATCGCGCAATGGAGGCATCTGTATCTGTACCTGGTTCAGACGGTAGTAGAGGTCTTCACGGAAGCGTCCTTCGCTGATGGCTTTCTGGATGTTGACATTAGTGGCTGCCACTACACGTACATCAGTCTTGCGTACCTCGGTAGCACCTACCGGAATGTATTCTCCGTTCTCCAAGACACGAAGCAGTCGGGCTTGGGTAGCCATAGGCAGTTCGCCTACCTCGTCGAGGAAGAGAGTACCCTTGTTGGCAGCCCCGAAATAGCCCAGCGAGTCATTGATAGCTCCTGTGAAGGAGCCTTTTACATGACCAAAGAGTTCGCTGTCGATAGTGCCTTCGGGAATGGCTCCGCAGTTGATGGCGAAGTACTTCTCACGACGGCGGGGTGAGTTGTCGTGTATGACACGCGGCAGAATGTCCTTACCCACACCGCTTTCTCCGACAATGAGCACACTAAGGTCTATCGGCGCCACTTTCAGTGCGACGTCGATGGCGTTGTTCAATGCCTCGCAGTTTCCTACGATATTGTAACGCAATTTAATGTCCTGCAGTTCGGATGTCTTCATTTTAGCGGGCAAAGGTACAAAGAAAATCTGACATTATGGCATACATTGGCAGAAATTTAACTTTCTGTTGGTGTTTTCTTGTCAGCATGGTGTTCTTTGTGCTCGTTTTCGGGAGCCTCCTTCTCTCTTTTGAAGATATCCTTCGGACGGGCAAAGCGGGCTTTCTCGCCATCCTCTCGCTTCTCATGGAACAGCTTGGGCAGCGGGTTCTTCAAAGGCTCGTCGTAGAACTGACGATTGCGGAACACGTCGATGGCTGTAAAGATGGCTTGTCGCATAGAGTTCTCGTCGGCTATGCCCTTGCCTGCTATGTCGTAAGCTGTGCCGTGGTCTGGTGAGGTGCGTACGATGGGCAGTCCTGCGGTATAGTTGACGCCACTTTCCAAAGCAATGGTCTTGAATGGGGCCAATCCCTGATCATGATACATCGCCAAAACGCCATCGAAATGGTCATAGGCGCCAGAGCCGAAGAAGCCATCAGCGGCATAGGGACCGAAAGCCTGAATACCCTTGTCGGCCAGTTCCTCGATAGCTGGCAGAATGATGTCCTTTTCTTCAGAACCTAGCAAGCCGTCGTCGCCGGCATGCGGATTCAGTGATAGTACGGCAATGCGGGGATTGGAGATGCGGAAGTCGCGCTTCAATGCCTGATGGAAAATGGTGGCCTTCTCAATGATGCTCTCTTTGGTGATGGCTTTGGCTATCTCCTTGACGGGCAGATGGGTGGTTACCAGTGCTACGCGTAGCGTTTCATTCATCAGAATCATCAGTGCCTTCTGACCATCTCCCACACTGGTTTCGATATATTCCGTATGGCCAGGGAAATGAAAGCCGGGACTTTGGATGGTTGCCTTGTTGATAGGAGCAGTTACCAGCACATCATATAGGTTGCTGCGGAAATCAGTCATGGCCCTATCGAGGGCTTTCAAGGCTGCAGCTCCTGCTTCCTGTGAAGGATGCCCCAGTTCCACCTGGATGTCGTCGTCCTGACATGCCAGCAAGTTCAAACTCCCATGACGGGCTTCCTCAGCATGATGGATGATAGTAAATGGT
This sequence comes from uncultured Prevotellaceae bacterium, assembly GCA_902770195.1. Taxonomy (GTDB): domain Bacteria; phylum Bacteroidota; class Bacteroidia; order Bacteroidales; family Bacteroidaceae; genus Prevotella. The sequence goes on along the minus strand of CACXSA010000006.1, from coordinate 24,766 downwards.
ACCTCCAGGTTGAGTGCCTTACGGTGGTATGAGGCTACTTTGGGTGAGCCATAGATAATCGGTGTGCAAAGCTCGAGGATATTGGGGTCTGAGAAGACTTTCAGAATAACCTCGTAGCCGACACCGTTGGTATCTCCTTGCGTGATAGCTACACGAATTTTTCTTTCTTGTTCCATATTGTTGTAATTTTGATGGGTCTTATGGGTCTTATGGGACTAATGGGACTGATGGGTTTTGTGGGCTGTTGACAGCAGTCCGCAGGCAGCGAAGATGTCTTGTCCGCGCGAGGCCCGTATAGTGGTTGTGATGCCGTGATGGGTCAGATAGTCGCGCAGTGCTTCCATACGGTTTTCGTCAGAAGCCGGCAGGTTTACATGGGGTATCTCGTGGAAGCGTATCAGGTTCACACGACATTCCAGTCCATCCAGGAGTTTGGCAATCTCGCGAGCATACATGGGTGAATCGTTCAGTCCGCCAAAGCAGATATACTCAAACGAGCAGCGTCGCTGGTGTGTAAAGTCATACTGTTTCAGCAATGCAATCGTCTCTTCCAATGGCATGGCTTTCTCGGCAGGCATCAGCTGCAGACGCTGTTCATGGAGTGGGGAGTGCATGGAAATGGCAATATGGCAATCGCTCTCATCCAAGAATCGCTTCAACTTATTGCGAACCCCTACAGAACTGACGGTGATGCGCTTGGGACTCCATGCCATGCCCCAGTCGGCTGTTATCACCTCGCAAGCTTTCAATACGGCATCGAGATTGTCCATAGGTTCACCTTGTCCCATAAAGACGATGTTGGTCAGTTGGTCAAACTCAGGTAGTGCCATCAGCTGGTTCAGGATATCGGCAACAGTCAGGTTGCCGTGCCATCCCTGTTTGCCCGTCTGACAGAACAGACAGTTCATCTTACAGCCTACTTGGCAGGATACGCAGAGCGTTGCACGGTCTTTATCTGGGATGAAGACCGTTTCTACGAAACTCTCGGACTCGTTTGTCGCCGTATCACAACAGCAAACGGGGAAGAGATACTTGATAGTTCCGTCCTTGCTTCGCTGACAGTCTATAGGTGGCATGATGCCAACCTCATATTGTTCAGCCAACAGAGCGCGATTCTGTTTTGAGAGATTGGTCATCTCGTCAATGCTTTTCACATGCTTGGCATAGAGCCACTGAGCTATCTGTCTGGCTGTGAAGGCAGGCATACCAAGACTACCGATGATAGCTTTCAACTCCATCGGTGTCAGCCCCAAAAGTCGTTTCTTTTGTGGTATCATGGTGCAAAGGTACGAATAAGCGAGTAAAATACCAAAAAATAATTTGAGTTATTTCCTTGTTTTTTTGCAGATATTCCGTAAAATGATTATCTTTGCACCTAATTATGAATTAACACCGAATAATGAGACAGAAAACAGATTGCTTTATAGCCTGTAGGACGCTAGCCGAGGTTGAGCCTGCCATTGAGCAGTTGAGGCGCAGCAACTCCGTCAGGCATATTTTTTTGTTGGTAAGTGAAGAACTGGCGAAAGAGAGTGTGGCCCCTCAAGACTGCACCTTCGTGGTTACAGACAATCTGAGCAGCAGTGAGTTTGTGATGAAGGTGGCCGAACTGACCATTGGCCGTTATGCCCTGCTGTGTTTGAAAGCGCAACCTATGACCTTGGGCAGCAATATGTTAGAGCGTTTGCTGTTGGTGGCTGGTGACGAGCATGCAGCGATGGTCTATAGCGACCGCTATACCGTAGAACAAGGAGATCGCAAGGCCCACCCCGTTATCGACTATCAGGAAGGTTCTCTGCGTGATGACTTTGACTTTGGCAGCATCTGGCTGGTACGTGCTTCGCTGTTGCATAAGTATGCCACGATGGAGCACGAGCGCACCTATCAGTTTGCAGGTCTCTACGACTTGCGATTGTTCTTGAGTCGTGAGGGACAAATTCTTCATCTTAATGAATATCTTTATACCGAGGAGGAAACAGATCTTCGCGCCTCGGGAGTGAAGCAGTTTGACTATGTCAATCCTCGCAATCGTGAAGTGCAGATAGAGATGGAACAAGCCTGTACGGCTCATCTGCGTGAGGTGAAGGCGTTGATAGACCCTAACCAGTATCGTACTGTTGACTTCAACGAGCAAGAGTTTGAGGTGGAAGCTTCTGTGGTCATCCCCGTGTTCAATCGTGTCAAGACGGTGAAGGATGCCGTGGAAAGTGCCTTGTCGCAGAAGTGCAGCTTTAAATACAATGTCATAGTGGTGGACAACCATTCTACAGACGGTACTTCTGAGATTCTCACCCAACTCTCCGCTCTCCATTCACAACTTGTAGTCCTGATACCGGAACGTTACGACTTGGGAATTGGAGGGTGCTGGAATATGGCTATCAATAGTTCCGCCTGCGGACGTTTTGCCGTGCAACTGGATTCTGACGACCTGTATTCATCGCCAAAGACATTGCAGAGTATCGTTGATGCTTTCTACAAGCAGAAAGCGGCTATGGTGATAGGTTCTTACCGTATGTGCGACTTTGACTTGAATACGCTGCCTCCAGGACTCATTGACCATAAAGAATGGACTGACGAGAACGGACCCAACAACGCATTGCGTATCAATGGGTTAGGTGCTCCAAGAGCGTTCTTTACACCCCTGCTCCGTCAGGTGCAGTTTCCTAACACCTCGTATGGAGAGGACTATGCTCTGGGATTGATGTTCTCGCGTCATTACCGCATCGGTCGCATCTATTCGGAACTTTATCTGTGCAGACGTTGGGGAGGCAATTCGGATGCAGCCCTTTCGGTGGATAAGATTAATGCTAACAACTTATATAAGGATCGTCTGCGTACGATGGAGTTACATGCTCGTCAGCGCATGGCACAGGGCAGGAGTGACACGATGGGTGATTCACCCGTCATGCGATTCTTTAATCGCCAACTGCAAACATGGGATGAGGTACGTCAGCGTTATCGTGATTTGGAACGTGTTGAAACCAAAGAACTGGTTACTGATACATTCGAGATGGAGGCTCAGTTCAATCCAGCCCGTATCCGTTCCACTGGCGCAAAAATTGATGCCAAGTCTATAGCTGAACGCCCCTGTTTCCTATGTGCAAAAAATCGTCCTGTGGAACAGATGCATCGCATTATAGACGGGCGTTATGAGTTGTTGGTTAATCCGTTCCCTATCTTGCCAGTGCACTTTACGTTGCCTACACTGAAACACCAGCCACAGCGTATCCTGCCCATGATTGGAGAATTGCTGCGCCTTGCTCAGAAGAATAGCGACCTTACCTTATTATACAATGGTCCCCACTGTGGCGCGTCGGCACCAGATCATGCCCATCTGCAAGCAGTGAAAAGTGGCGTGTTGCCCCTACAGCGTTCTTGGCAGCGACTGAGTCGCAACCTCGTGGAAGTGTTCAAGAAAGATGAGGAAGAAGGTATTTGGCAATTAGCAGAATATCCAGCTGCTGCACTGGTTATCAAGAGTCATAGTGCTGACATCAGCGAACGCCTCTTCAAGCAGCTATATCACTGTCTGCCTCCTGCTCCCGATCAGACAGAGCCTATGATGAACATCATCTCATGGACTACAGGCGAAGAACTCATCACCGTGGTGTTACCTAGAAAGAAACACCGTCCCGACTGTTATACTGCTGAGGGTGATGCCCAATACATCATTAGCCCGGGTGCTGTCGATATGGGAGGACTCATCATCACTCCTCGTGAGGAGGACTTCCGTAGGCTTACTCCTGAGGTGGTAACAGCTATTTATCAGGAGGTTTCCTTGACAGATGAACAGATGGAACAAGTGGTGGAGAAGCTGAAACATTCGAAATATAAGGAACCTTCAGTCATGCTGAAAGAAGAGCCTAGTGTGGCGGTTGGTATTGTCAGTGGCCAGAAAATTCATTTCTCGCTGAATGCCCCTTATATGGCAAAGGGTGAGCAGATAGAAGGCGAGCAGAAGGTGGAATTCTCGGAAGGAGGCATTCTGTGGAATGGCAACCAGTATCGTGAGTTGACGTTTATGCCGCAGCAGCCTGATGCTTCATTCTCGTTATATGACGTAACCATTGGCATTGATTTCCATTGGGAACGCAAGGAGACGCAGGTATTCCTGGGTACACTGAAACTGGTGGTTGAGGCTGACAAGATAACAGCTATCAACGAATTGCCAGTAGAGCAGTACCTGGCCAGTGTCATCAGCAGCGAGATGAAAGCAACAGCTGGTGTTGAACTGCTGAAAGCCCATGCTGTGATTTCCCGTTCATGGCTGTTGGCACAGATGCGTCGTAGGGTAGAGAATCAGGAACAAAAGAACGGTTTCTTCTCGTTTGTCAAGAAGGATGATGAGCTGATTCGTTGGTATGACCGCGAAGACCATACTATCTTTGATGTGTGTGCAGATGACCATTGTCAGCGTTATCAAGGCATTACCAAACAAACCAGTGCGTCTGTCGAGGAGGCATTGAAGGCAACCCGCGGACAGATTCTCTGTTATGGTGACGAGATATGCGATGCCCGTTTCTCAAAGTGCTGTGGTGGTGTGACGGAGGAATTCCAGTATTGCTGGGAGGACACTCCGAAACCCTATCTCATTTCCGTGGAAGATCCTTTCTGTAATACCAATGACAAGGAAGTATTGGCTCAGGTGTTGAACGACTATGACCAGGAGACCTATGACTTCTATCGCTGGACAGTGGAATACACTACGGACGAGATTTCCAATCTGATACGTGAGAAACTGAAAGACGATTTCGGAGAGATTACTGACCTGATTCCCTTAGAACGAGGAAAGAGTGGTCGTATATGGAAACTGAAGATTGTGGGCACCAAGAAAACCTTCACCATTGGCAAGGAACTGGAGATTCGCCGTGCGCTCAGCGAAAGTCATCTATATAGCTCGGCTTTCGATGTGGAGAAGACGGAAAATGGCTTCCGGTTGCATGGTAAGGGCTGGGGCCACGGTGTCGGCCTCTGTCAGATAGGAGCGGCCGTGATGGGTCAGCAGGGCTATAAGTACGACCAGATATTACTCCATTATTACCGTAATGCGGAAATTAAACGTATCTATTAAAATATGAAAAATCGTAATCCGTGGGCTTGGGTACCCACACTCTATTTTGCCGAGGGTGTTCCTTATGTGGCGGTGATGACAATCTCGCTCATTATGTATAAGCGTCTTGGATTGTCCAATACCGATATTACCCTTTATACCTCATGGCTCTATCTGCCTTGGGTCATCAAACCCTTGTGGAGTCCTTTTGTGGATATGATGAAGTCGAAACGGTGGTGGATTATCACCATGCAGCTTTTGATTGGTGCGGCATTGGCAGGTGTTGGCTTCACTATTCCCGGCCCTTGGTGGTTGCAGGGTTCTCTCTGTTTCTTTTGGTTGATGGCCTTCAGCAGTGCTACGCACGATATTGCAGCTGATGGTTTCTATATGCTAGGACTTGATCAGCATGAGCAAGCCTATTTTGTGGGTATCCGCTCCACTTTCTACCGCATTGCTACCATTTTCTCCTCCGGTCTTTTGGTGGGATTAGCTGGTGCTTTGCAGGTGCTGACACGCAATGTCCGCTATTCATGGAGCCTTGTGTTCTATCTTATGGCGGGACTCTTTATTGCCTTGTGGCTGTACCATAGCTGGGCACTCCCCAAACCTTCGGAGGATGGTGACAAACAGCAGCGTAGCGTACAGGGTATTATCCTTGAGTTTAAACAGACCGTCGTTACCTTTTTCCAGAAACCACAGGTGTGGGCAGGCATCTGCTTCATGCTGTTCTATCGCATGCCAGAGGGATTGTTGGCCAAGGTATCAGCCTTGTTCCTTGTTGACCTGGGAAGCAATGGTGGCTTGGGACTGAGCGATGGTGAATACGGATTGGTGCAAGGAACGGTGGGTGTCATCGGACTTACATTGGGCGGCATCCTGGGTGGTATTGTTGCCAGTCGCGACGGCTTGAAGCGCTGGCTGTGGCCAATGGTGATGGCTATCACCTTGCCCGACTTGGTATATGTCTATCTCTCTTATGCACTGCCTAGCAGTCTGTTGGTTATCAACGTATGTGTCTTCATCGAGCAGTTTGGCTATGGCTTTGGCTTCTCTGCCTATATGCTATACCTTATATATTATAGTCAGGGAGAACATAAGACATCGCACTATGCGCTCTGTACTGCTTTCATGGCCTTGTCGATGATGATTCCAGGATTGTTTGCTGGTGCCTTGCAGGAGTCGGTGGGTTATCAGGCATTCTTCCTCATTGTGGTGGCAGCATGTTCGTTGACATATGTTGTCACTTGGTTCTTGAAGATTGATCCGGAGTTTGGCAAGAAAAAGGAAGAAGAGGTAATAGAATAAGCTTAATGTAAGAAATATAAAAATGAGGAGCGACAGGGTTTCACAACCGTGTCGCTCTTGTTAACTTCTAATGATAGTATTAATAATGGAAAAGAAATCGTTTCATCTTTGATAAACGCTTTGTACCTTAAGGTCAAAGAAATCGTTTCATCTTTGTTGTAAAATTACTGACTTTTCCTGAATCCGCCATGAAATCTTGGGCTCTTTTTTGTGTTTTTATGCTATATAACATAAATCCAGACGTTGAAATAGGAAAATCCCTACTCGGAAATAGGAAAATCATCTTGTAATAGTAGTTCTTATTCCCTACCTTTGCAGCAGAAATAATAACTCATTAAACAATTACGATTATGAAGAAGATTTTTACTTTCCTCGCAATGATAACAATTGCAATGACAGCTCTTACCAGTTGTAACCAAGATGCTTGGGATCGACAGGATGCACGTACGCTTGACGGCACATGGACTGGTTATATCGATGTTTATTATGCTGACCGTTGGGGGTGGACTGGCGATTCATATCGCACTACGTTTCGTTTCGTTCAGGAAAATGCCTATGGCGGATGGGGTGAAGAAGCGGACTATAACTTGTCCTATGGTGATTCGTTCTATTCGGAATTCATGTGGGAGGTGGTTAATAGTACCATCCGCATTACTTACCCTTCACGTTCAGGATTGGCTCCTATTCTCATCTATAATTACCGACTCTATGATGATTTCTTTGAGGGTTATATAGACGATGGTACAAACAAGGACATCCGCTTCCAGCTCTACTATGACGGTAATTATAACTGGGGTCGTTGGTCCAACTCTTATTATGCATCGCGTCGCAGTGCTTCAACAGCAAATGAAATCAACGAGATGGGTGGTGAACGCGGTACAAACTTCTATGCTACAGGTCGCTTTGCCGAGCGTTTGAACAGTTTAAATGCCGAGACCACCATTAAATGATACGTCAACAGCCTTCGACTGAAGGATTCTTGAATGGGGGGGAACATCATGGGTGAGCCAGATGTTTCCTCCTATTGTTGAGTGGTGACCAATGGTGATTCGTCCCAATACAGAGGCATTTGAATAGATGGTCACATAGTCTTCGATAATTGGGTGACGAGGCACGTTCAGCATGTTGCCCTGCTCGTCATACTTGAAACTTTTGGCACCCAGTGTCACTCCTTGATACAAGGTTACGTGATTGCCGATGATGCTTGTCTCGCCAATTACCACACCCGTACCATGATCAATGGCAAAATACTCGCCAATAGTAGCTCCTGGATGAATGTCAATACCAGTCTTGGAGTGAGCCAACTCAGTGATGATTCTTGGAATGACAGGCACCTGCAACTCATGCAGTTTGTGCGCCATGCGGTAGTGCGTCATCGTGTTCATGCTAGGATAGCAGAAGATTACCTCACCGTAGTTTGGAGCTGCAGGGTCGTTGTCGAACATGGCCTGCACATCGGTATATAGAAGTCGTTTAATTTCTGGTAGTGCGTCAATGAACGCCATTGTCACTTTCCCTGCCTCCCGATAGACATCTTCGCGGGTCTGTATGCACTCACAGTCCTCGCAGAACTGTAGCCCGTGGGCTATCTGTTTGGTCAGCAGCCGTACCAACTCCTGCATGTGTACACCGATGTAGTAAGACCGGATATCTTCGTCGGGCTGCCGCTTGTTGAAGTAGTCTGGGAAAATGATGTTCTTCACCAGGGTGACAATCTGCTTCACCTTCTCTACCGATGGCAGCGGAGCCTCAGTTTGTGGCATCATGCCTACCTCTAAATCCGTCATCTTCGACAGTAGTTCTACATTCCTTAGCAGTACCTCGTTGTTTTTGTCCATAGCGCATCAATTTTACCTTGCCAGAAGTTTTTGTAATCGTAGTCTTTGTAATGTGCCGCAAAGATACGAACAAAATCTAAAACGACCAAATGACCGCAAAATTTCTTTCGAAGAAACAGTCATATTTGTATTAATTCTGATAATTACCGGCATTAATACTTATAATTGCGAACATTAATAGTAGCAATTGCGGACATTAATAGTTGCAATCCTTTTCTCTTTACACCAGCGTGTGTTCGTCGAAATATTGTTGTACGGTGTCTTTGTAGGAGTCGGAAATGGGAATGTAGTCATCACCGAAGACAATGCGGAACCGGTCTATTTGCTCAACTTTTGACATATGGACAATATAGCTGCGATGAGTGCGCAGAAATTCAGGGCTGGGCAGGTAGTCCTCTAGCTTTTTCATCGACATGAGCGACATGATTCGCTGACCGTCTGCCAGATGAATGCGGACATAGTCCTTGAGCCCCTCGATATAGAGAATGTCGTCCAGTGCGACACGCTGCAGCTTGTATTCACTCTTAACATACATGAAGCGATCGTGGGCACAGGCTTGCTGTCGCATGTTGGTGGCAAACCACTCGAGGGCCTTGTTGGAGGCGCGCAGGAAGTCGTCGTAGGAAATGGGTTTCAGCAAATAGTCGAGTGCGCTGACCTTATAGCCTTCAATGGCGTATTGTTGGAAGGCGGTGGTGAAGATGATTTTGGTTTCTGGTGACAGAATCTTAGCGAACTCGATGCCAGACAGTTCGGGCATCTGGATGTCGAGGAACAGTAGCTGGACAGGCTCGTCGCGCAACTGTTTCATAGCCTCAATGGCCGAGCCATAGGTGCCTGTAAGGTGAAGGAAAGGAGTCTTTTCTGCATAGCTTTTCAAAAGCCCGGCAGCCAAAGGCTCGTCGTCGATAATAGCGCAATTGATAATCATAGTTGTAAGGTTATTTGGGAATGATATGTGTTACCATCTGTACTGACGCCACGCTGCCAGGTGTAGCGGTGAGGGTAGGAGAGGTCGAGACGACGCTGCACCTGCTGTAGTCCGATGCCGTGTCCACTATGGTCGCTGGCTGTCTTGGGATGGTTGGAATTCTCAATGCTGAATGTGATAGAGTGCGTGTCTGACTCCACCATGCTGATATGGATGAAGGAAGGCTCAGTGGGACTAATGCCGTGCTTAAAGGCATTCTCAACGAGTGAGATGAAAATCATGGGTGCCACAGGTAGCTGAGGGTGATAAACGGAAAACTGACAGTTGACCTCCACCGTATCGGGCAGTCGTAGCCGCATGAGCTTGACATAGTTCTCAAGAAATTCAATCTCATCCTGCAATGGAACGGTGGACTGCTGGTTGTCATAGAGGATATGACGTAGCATACGTGATAGTTCCTGAATAGCTTCCTGAGCCTTGGCAGCATCGAAGGCGGTGAGCGCATAGATGTTATTAAGCGTATTGAGCAGGAAGTGGGGATTGACCTGTGAACGGAGATTGCTGAGCTCGGCTTGGGTGCGTGCTGCCTCTGCATCCTTACGGGCACTCTCTGTCTTCTGCCAGCGCATAGCCAGGACGAGGGCCGTGGCAATGGCTGCAGCGATGGCCAGATTGGCAATGTCACGCAGGATAAAAAGCAGAATGTCGAACAAACGGGGCTCATAGTGGTGAGGTCCATGACCGCCAAAGTAACTGTGAGTGAAACCTACCCAATAATGTAGGAAAATGCCCAAGGCGATGACCATAACGATATTAAAGACCCAATAGTAGCGGTGCTTGCCCATGACGAAATAGCGAGGAGTGAGCCATAGGTAGTTGGTATAGAATACCACCATCATGAGCATTGGCGACATGCTGGACATAAGGTACTGCAGGAGGGTGAAGCTACTGAAACGGCTGAGAAAAGTCAGAGGCAGCAGGAACAGGACAGCCCATACGGCTATGTGAGCCAGGATGATGATGCGCTTATTCATGACGGATAGCTTCTATAGGATCCATGTTAGCAGCTTTCTGGGCAGGAATATAACCAAAGAGCACACCTATGAAAACACAGACGAGGAACGAGACGTAGATAGACCATGCAGGAACGCTGGAAGGCATGCCAAAAGACCCTAGCGCAGCACTGGCCGAACAGCCCACAAGAATGCCGAGTAGTCCCCCCGTAACACTAATAACTACGGACTCAATGAGGAACTGGAAAGAGATGACGGGCCCAGTGGCACCTACAGCCATTCGCAGACCAATCTCCTTGGTACGCTCGGTCACGGAGACGAGCATGATGTTCATAATGCCGATGCCTGCCACCAATAGTGAGAATGCAGCTGCTACGACAAGGATGAGGGTAACGGTGTCCATCGTGCTGGACATAGTCTCCATCATTTCAGCCTGAGAACGGATGGTGAAATCGTCAGCAGCATCTCCCCTCAGCTTATGATTGTCGCGAAGCATCTGGGTAAGTTCTTCAATGGCTGCATTGCTGAGCTCCTCAGTAAGGGCAGAGCAGACGATGCTGGAGAACCACGTCTGCGCTGCAATACGCTTCATAACAGTGGTGTAGGGGGCTATGATGACATTGTCCTGATCCATGCCCCATGAGTTGTAACCCTTGGCTTTGAGTACACCAATGATGCGCATGGGAATGCTTTTGAAACGAATGGTTTTGCCAATGGGGTCGATATGCTCACCAAAAAGTTCTTTGACGATGGTGGCACCTACCACACATACCTTGGCGGCTTTCTTGATGTCCTCTTCGGTAAAACACTCACCCTCGTCGATGGTCCACAGGCGGATGTCAAGATATTCGATAGATTCGCCATACATTGACGTGGTGGTATTGTTGCTGCCATAGATAGCCTGACCAGAGGCGGTTACCTCGGGAGAGACCTTGGTGACAAACTTCTTCTCACGGAGAATGCGCTCATAGTCTGCCATCTTCAGTGTCTGCATGGCTGAAGGGTCTTGACGAACACCACCGCGCATATCAGCTCCAGGACGAATGGTGAGCAGATTGGTGCCCATGGTGGAGAGTTCCTTACGGATGCTCTCCTTGGAGCCTTGTCCGATAGCCATCATGATGATGACTGCTGCCACACCGATAATGATGCCCAACATTGACAAGAACGAGCGCATCTTGTTGTTAGCTACGGCCTTCAGACTTACTTTAAACAGGTTCAGTATATTCATATTTTGCGAATTTCCACATAGTTAAATTTAAGTAATCATAATTACTCATTACTCATTTCTCATTTCCATTAGTCATCCACTGGCTTAGGAAGTGCAGCTAATGCCTCTGCTGCAGACTTGATATTCTGATTGATGGTATCCTCGCGAATCTTACCATCACGAAGGTTGATGTTGCGTGAGGCATATTCCGCAATCTCTGGGTTGTGGGTTACGAAGATGATGGTGTGCCCCTGCTTGTAGAGCTCCTGGAAAAGTACAAGCATCTCGAAAGAAGTGCGCGTGTCAAGGTTTCCTGTAGCTTCATCAGCCAACAGTACGGCAGGTTCGTTGACTAACGCACGGGCAATGGCAACACGCTGCATCTGACCGCCAGACATCTGGTTGGACTTATGCTCTAGACGGTCACCCAAGCCTACGGCCTGAAGAGCCTTGACAGCAGCCTCGCGACGCTGGCGTGCATTGTACTTGGAATTGTACATTAAGGGTAACTCTACGTTCTCTACAGCGGTGGTCTTGGCCAGTAGGTTGTAGTTCTGGAACACGAAACCTATCTTTTGGTTGCGAAGATGAGCACGCTGGGTTTTCGACATAGAACTGACGGGAACACCATCGAGCAGGTATTCACCAGAAGTGGGGGTGTCCAGACAACCTAACTGATTGAGCAAAGTGGATTTTCCAGAGCCAGAGGTGCCCTGGATGGTAACAAACTCGCCCTCGTAGATTTTGAACGAGACGCCACGAAGAGCCTTCACTGTTTCAGAACCCACTTGAAAGTAGCGTTTTACGTTTTGTAGTTCGATGACTACTTTTCTGTTGTCGTCCATATTTCTCACTTCTTACCTCTTACTTCTTCTGTTGATTACGATTGTTACGTGGACGTGGCATGAAAGGATTCTGGGTCTGCTGACCTGCACCCTCTGCCTCGCCACCACTTAGCGTGAAATCAACGAGGATCTCGGTGCCTTCACTGAGTCCGCTGACAATTTCTGTCAGCATACCATTGGAGATGCCTGGCTCTACCACATGAGCTTTGAAAACGTTGTCTTTCAAAGTCCATACTTTAGCTGGAGCCTCTACGTCCTCTATTCTCTGATCTTTGGAAAGCAGAGCTTCATTGGGAGTGAAACGAAGGGCTTTGGTCGGAATGGCCAGTACGTTGTTTTTCTCGAAGGTGTAGATTGTGACATTGGCAGTCAGGCCGGGTTTCAGCTTCAAATCATTGTTAGGAGCGGAGATAACCACTTCATAGGTAACAACATTGCTGGAGGTAGTGGCCTGCTGGCGCACCTGTGTGACCTTGCCCTCGAAGTGGTCGTCAGGGAAAGCGTCAACGGTGAAGGTAACACGCTGGCCTTCTTTTACGCCACCGATATCTGCCTCGTCAATGTCAGCTATCACACGCATATCAGTCAAGTCCTGTGCAATAGTGAAAAGCTCTGGGGTATTGAACGAGGCTGCAACGGTCTGACCTTCCTCAACGGACTTTGAAAGTACCACACCGTCAATGGGGCTGGTGATGGTGGCATAGCCCAGATTGGTTTCTGCCTTACGAACACTCTCTCGCGAAGAGGAAACCGTCTGACGAGCTTTTTCGTAGGAGAGGCGAGCATTCTCAAATTCATCGGCACTTACCAGGCCTTTATCGAAAAGCGTCTTATAACGGTTGAAATTTGCTTGCTGGTAATCTAGTGTACTTTGCGCTGAGGTGAGGTCTGCCCGTGTACGGTTCAGTTCGCTGATAAGGTTGGTCTTGTCAAGCTCGGCAATGACCTGACCTTTCTTGACGATGGAGTTGTAGTCAACATACAGCTTGGCAACAATGCCGCTGACCTGTGTACCTACGGTGACGCTAGTGACAGGTTCGATGGTACCTGTGGCTGTGATGCTGGTGTGGATGTTCTGGCGCTCCACCTTCATGGTTTCAAACTCTACCTTCTTTTCTTTTTTGCCACCTGACAACAGCCAGATGCCGAGGACTACCACTGCTACTGCGCAGATGGAAAGCCAAATTTTCTTGTTCTTCATATTTTTATACGTTTTTATTTCTTAGATGTTCATGGACTGGCCCTGATAGAACCGAAGCAGTTGTTGTGAAAGAATGGTTACATACTTCGACTGTAACTTGTTCTGCTGAGCTTTTAGGAGGTTGGTCTTGCCCGTCATAAGCTGGACGATGTTCTTAAGTCCTAGATTGAATTGCTCTGACAAGAGGTCGTAGCTTTGTTGCTCACTTTCTACGCTGGCGGATGCAGCACGGAATTTCTGCTGGTTGGTCTGGGCATCAAGCCAGAAACCTTCAATAGTGGAGTATAGCTTTTTTTGTTTGTCCTGTTGGTCAAGGAGTGCCTGCTCATGTTGGATTTTTGCCTTATTGATGGCTGTTTTCGCCTTGCGCTGATCGTAAAGTGGGATGCTTAAGCCAATGCCTGCTGAAGCATCAAAATTGGTCTTCATTTGCTGTCCCCACTCGTTGGAATTGTTTGACGAGGTGCTGGCTCCAACACCGCCAGTCATGCTGACGGTAGGCAGATAACCAGCACGTGCAATCTTCAACTGAACGTCGCTTGACTTCAATGCCAACTCTGTATTTTTGATTTCTGGACGAAGAGTGAGAGCCTGTTCGTAAACACTCATCATAGATGGTATCTCTACGAGTGCCTGCTCGTCACTGGCTGCAGGGGTGGCGATGTCGAACGACTGGTCTCCTGTAATTTCCAATAACTGCTTTAGCTGTAGTTTGTAGCTAGCGAGATTACTCTCTGCCTGAACAAGGTTGAACTCGTCAGTGGCACGCTGAGCAGATAGCTGGGATAGGTCAGCTTTCGACATCTTGCCAACTTGGACCATTTCTTGGCCGCGTTCCTCGTTTTTCTTACTAGTTTCCAAACTTTGCTTGTTGACACCGATAGCCTCATTCATATAGAGTATCTGAACATATAATTGGGCTATTTTCTCTTGAATGGAGTTGGCTGTTTCTTCCATTTTCAACTCAGCCTGTTCCTCGCTTAGTTTGTTCAGCTTCACTTGGTTGTGGTTTTGGTTACCGTTCCATACAGTCCAAGAGGCATTGATGCCGTATGTACCATTATAATAGGTCTTGTTGACTTTGTTGTTGACAGTACCGTTGGTGACTGTGGTAAAACCGGATGACTGCCAAGGGCGATAACCAAAACTCTGATTGGTGGATGCTGATAGCGACGGAAAGAGGGCAGCCTGCGACTGCTTGCGCGTCTCTGTTGCCGTCTGCTTGGTTAACTGGGCTTGTTTCAGCGTGATGTTGTTCTGCAGTGCATAATCGATGCAATCCTTTAGTGTCCATTTCTGTTGGGCAGATACGGATAGACTCATCATTGTTGCTAAAATCAATAATCCTTTTTTCATATCTTTCAAAAACTATATTTTCACGACGCAAAGGTAGATATTATCGACGAAATAGAAAAATAAGTTAGACGATTAATGGCGTGTTAGTAGAAAAAGCAATTAAAAGCTTCGATAAAAGGCTGAAGCGTATAGACATTTTAACAATACCGAATGTTACGTTTATGTTCCTGAGCTATTGCTTCTCTTTTTTAGTAACTCTGACTGATAAATCTGCTAATTTACTCCTTCTCGGCAAAAAAAGCTATAATTTTCTTTGTATTGCTCCCGACTTTTCGTAACTTTGCACTCAGAAAGGAAAAGGGGGGTCGTGCCGGTTCGATCGGGATACTCATCAAATTAAATCGAAAACCGAGCTGACTTCACTTGCCAATGGCGGGCCACAATTCGTCCCACGTCTCTTTTTCGAGACTTGTGTGGTAAGTAAGCCGAAAGGCCGGTGGATTACAACGGCAGTGAGCACTCTAATCTTGTAACACAGGAGTTTTCATCACATCACTGGGCGACCCCTTTCTTTTAATTAATAGTAAATAATTATGTTTTCTGGTATCATTGAGGAGTTTGCTACTGTTGTAGCCATACAAAAAGACAGGGATAATATCGATTTCACCTTGCGTTGCTCGTTTGTAGAAGAACTGGGAATTGACCAGAGTGTGGCGCACAATGGGGTATGTCTGACCGTTGTCAAAATAGAGAACGGAACTTATACGGTGACGGCTATGAAGGAGACGTTGGAGCGTACCAACCTTGGGCTGTTAAAAGTCGGTGACAAGGTAAACGTAGAGCGTTCGATGCTTATGAACGGACGACTGGATGGTCATATTGTACAAGGTCATGTGGATGAGACAGCTCAATGTATAGCTGTAGAGGATGCCAACGGCTCGACATATTTCACTTTTGAATACAAAGAAAACCGCGAAATGGCTCGTAATGGCTATTTCACGGTCGATAAGGGTTCCGTAACGGTGAACGGGGTGTCGTTGACGGTGTGTAATCCTACGTCAAATTCATTTCAAGTGGCCATCATCCCTTACACTTTCGAACATACCAACTTCTGTGACATCTGCATAGGGAGCATCGTCAACATCGAGTTTGATATCCTTGGAAAGTACATCGCCCGTTTGAGTCAGCTTTGAGGAATTGACCTCTTTGTTATCATCGTCTGGAGACGGGTGATGGTGACGATACCACCACCAGAACAGTAAACTGATAACGGCTATAAGCACGAAGAAAATGACGATAGAGGGGGCTGTAGAGTGGGGCACAACTACCTCGATGGTGCGGATGTCGTAATTCTCAGGGGATTCCAACAGGAAAGCTTTTACTTTAAACTGATAGGTACCTCCCGGCAGATTGCTGTAGGTGGCTGTACGGTCTTTGCCTGCATTCTGCCATTCTTCGTCATATCCTTCCATTTTGTATTGATAGTGAATACGATGCTGGAACTGATAGTTGAGGGCTGCAAAGCGGAAGGCGATGGTATTATTAGCTTCAGGAATGATGACGCGCTTGCTTTCAGGTACATAGTAGTTGAAAGCTGAGTTTTGCAGGCGTGGCGTTTGGATAATGCCGTTGTAAAAAAAGTCGGTGATGCGGAGCTTGAGCAGTGACCCCTTCTTGGTTATCAGTTTGGTACGGTCAACGAAGTAATACCCTTCAAGGGTGCCGAAGATGACATTGCCATTGGACAGGGTGATAGCTGCTCCCTCAGAGCATAACGTCTCGTCAACACCGTCAAGATTGGAGAAAGTGGTGAGGATATGCTTCTTGGGGTCTAGGGAGCAGAGGATGTGCTCCGTAGAGAACCACACGTTGCCTTTGTTGTCGAAAGTGATGCCGTAGATCTCCTCGGAAGGAAGACCTTGCTCGATACCATAGTTTTCAAACTGCCATCGACCCTT
The DNA here is from genome assembly GCA_902770195.1 of uncultured Prevotellaceae bacterium. Taxonomy (GTDB): domain Bacteria; phylum Bacteroidota; class Bacteroidia; order Bacteroidales; family Bacteroidaceae; genus Prevotella. The sequence continues at coordinate 8,116 of CACXSA010000006.1, read as the reverse complement.
GGAGTCTTTGCTGACAGCATGGCTCAGTCCACCGCTATTGGTTCCAATCCACATACTTCCGCGATTGTCACTAGCCAAACAAACGATGTCATTACTCATCAGACTCTTCTCTATGTCGTCCGTCATCTCCAGTGGTTGGATGATGATGTTATTGTTGCGTATCTGCATGATGAGAATACCATCGGTGGTTCCTGCCCAGATTTTTCCTTCATGGTCCATCGCTATACTACGAACCTTGAGATAGCGGTTCTGAGGATATCGCTTCATGACATTCTTGGCATGTAGGGCAATATAGTGTCCGTTTTTATCTTTTCGCAACACGTTGACGCCTCCGCCATAGGTAGCGACCCATATGTTGCCCATGCGGTCTTCTACGCACTGGTAGGCAGCATTGTCGCTGAGCGAGTAGGGGTTGTTGTCGTGATGACGAATGTTCTCTACATGGTAGCTGTTTCCATTGGGGGTTATCTTATAGAGTCCGTTGTCTTTGTCGCTGACCCAATAGTTTCCTTGAGAGTCTTGTGATATGCCATAAGGGCGTCCGATGGGATTCCCGTTGGAGTCGTGGGAAATGGTTGTCAAAAGGTTCATCTTGTCGTCGAAGACGAAAATCTGTCCATGCTTATTACCCAATAGAGTACGGTTGCGCTTTTTATCGTGGAGCATGGCACGAATCTCATTGTCGAGAGGGGAGGTTGAGTTGGGTAATAATAAGGTACGTGCAATAGTTTGCTTCATGACTTCCAACTTCTCGAGACCTCGGCGATTGGTGGATTCCCAAATCACACCGTCATTCATTTCCAGATGGGCATTGACGGTATTTGAAAGGTTCCAGGGATTGCTGGGATCGTTATAGAAATACTCCACTTCGTCGGTGGTGCGGTTGTAGAAGCCATAGCCTCCGTGGTTCATACGAATCCATAGTACGCCAAGGGATTCTCCGAACTCTGCTCCTCGGCTTGTGAATTCAGGGTTTAGTACACGATGGTTGAAAAACTTCACATCGCCTGTTTCTGGGTTCAGGCGATAGGCACCATCACCCAGGTCGGAGAACCATAGCAAACCCCTGCTGTCAACGTAAAGGCTGGTAATCTCCCTACCGATATCCTTCACCAGCGTAGAGTCGCGCCCGTAAGAGAACTGGAGGATCTTACCAGACTTGGTGCCGGCAAAGATGTTATAGCCATTGGTGGCCAGACGGGTAACATGCTCATTCAGGAAGTACCCTCTTCGTTCCAATGACATGTTGACTGTATTGATGCGATGCACGCCTTTGTCTGTTGCTGCCCAGATGTCGTTGTGATAGCCTTCTACCACACTGTTTACTCGCAGCTGTCCAGTTGTAATCAGGTCTTGCTTGAGTCCGGAATGGTCTAAACGTAGCTTGTAGAGTCCTATGTCGTCATAGGAAATGAGCACATCGCCTGTAGTTGTGACGTAGGGATTAAAGAAATAATCAACATGGAAGTCGTCATGGCCATTGATACCTTCTAGAGGATCTTCAATGCAGTCGGTTTTGCGGTTGATGACGAAGACGCGTCCGTCATACATCTTAAGCCAGACGTTTTGAGAAAGGTCGATGGCCATATTTTCCACACGGTTGTGAAGACCATGAATACCGCTTGTGACGCCTGTTTTGTAATTATAGAAATGATAACCGTCGAAACGGGAAATGCCATTCCAAGTGGCCAGCCACAGAAATCCGTAATCATCAGTACGCAATGCTGCAATAGTGTTGCTGGGCATTCCGTCTTCTGTTGAGTAATGTGAAAGTGATGCTTGCATCTGCTGTGCCCTTAGTTCGGTGGGAACTAAGAGCATCAGCAAGGCAAGTGTCAAAAGTAGTTTTGTTTTTAGGTTAGTAGTCATTCTTGTTCTTAATAAGCGAACAGCGGGTACTGTTTCATGCGATCGTTGACACGATGGCGCACGCTGCTGATAACCTGCTCGTTCTCTGGGTCGTTGAGCACCTCTTCAATCAGTGCTGCAATTTCTACCATAAGGTCCTCCTTGGCACCGCGGGTCGTGATGGCGGGGGTTCCAAGTCGGATACCTGAAGTCTGGAAAGCAGAACGTGTGTCGAAAGGTACCATATTCTTGTTGACTGTGATGTCTGCTGCAACAAGTGCGTTCTCGGCAACCTTACCTGTAAGGTCGGGATATTTGGAGCGAAGATCTACCAGCATAGAGTGGTTGTCTGTACCACCACTAACGATGGTGAAACCACGCTTGATGAGCTCTTCTGCCAATACCTTGGCATTCTTCTGAACCTGCTGGGCCCACTCTTTGAAGGCTGGCTTAAGAGCTTCGCCAAAGGCAACAGCCTTGGCAGCAATGACATGCTCCAGAGGACCACCCTGCTGGCCAGGGAATACGGCCGAGTTGAGCAGCTGCGACATCATCTTGGTTACTCCCTTTGGTGTCTTCAGGCCCCAAGGATTCTCGAAGTCCTTACCCATCAGAATGATACCACCACGAGGACCACGAAGGGTCTTGTGGGTTGTAGAGGTTACAATATGTGCATATTTAACGGGATTGTCCAGCAAACCGGCAGCTATCAGTCCTGCAGGATGAGCCATGTCAATCATCAGCAGGGCACCTACCTTGGCTGCAATCTCACGCATGCGCTTGTAGTCCCACTCACGGCTGTAGGCAGAGCCACCGCCGATAATCAGCTTGGGCTTGTGCTCCAGAGCCAGACGCTCCATCTCGTCATAGTCAACACGACCAGTCTCCTTGTTCAGGTTGTAGCCTACGGGCTTATACAAGATTCCTGAAGTGTTGACAAGTGAACCGTGTGACAAGTGACCACCATGGTCAAGATTCATACCCATAAAGGTGTCGCCAGGCTTCAGTACTGCCAATAGCACAGCAGCATTGGCCTGTGCGCCAGAGTGAGGCTGAACATTGGCATACTCGGCACCGAACAGCTTGCAGACACGGTCGATGGCTAATTGCTCAACCTTATCGACTACCTGGCAGCCTCCGTAATAGCGATGACCGGGATAACCTTCGGCATATTTGTTTGTTAGATACGACCCCATAGCCTCCATGACTTGGTCGCTTACAAAGTTCTCACTGGCAATCAGCTCAATGCCTTTCAACTGGCGCTGGTGCTCCTGCTCAATCAACTCGAAAATCTCGTTGTCTCTTTCCATTGTTTTTTTGTCTATGTTTGTTTTTTTGAATCTAATGGTGTGCAAAGATACGAATAAGTGAGCAAAATACAAAAGGAAAACCTGTTTTTCTTCTATTTTCATAAGAAAATACCTCTCTCACCTCTCACCCCTCACCTCTCAGATCAAGCTCCAGAAATATGTTCTTCGACGAGCGGCAAAGCCGAGCGGTACTTTTGCCATCGCAGTTGGTTTGCTTTTCCCTTCGACCAGCATCCGTTGCTTTATTAATCTAAAATAGCAATATGGCAGCTAACAAAGATTTCAACCGCTTGAAATTCATACGACACCGAGTTAAGGTCACACGGTGCGCTGCGACCCCAAAACATAATAATTATGGATATTCAAAAGATACTGCAATATGCGACACAATTACAAGACGAGTATGGCAAGAAAGGTTTTGAGCCACGAAACATTAGAAGAATGATGCAGTTTGCTAAAGAATTCCCTGATTCCCAAATTGTGGAGGATTGGGTGAAGATAGGTAAAAGTAGTCGTCCTCGTAGAGATGATGGAATATATGGATCAGAGTCCCGTACTCCTGGGTCATGACGTAATGCAAAAGTGTAAAGCTAATTGGCATGAGTTTACAACCTATACAAAAATTGATGTTCATCCAGACCCTGAGGGGAGTAAAAGGGGAAGGCCAATATAAAGGACAAGAAAAATAGTGTAGCCATACTCCAGACAGCCTCTACCCATACTCTAAGCTGCTTCTAGCCATACTCTAAGCTGCTTCTAGCCTTACTCACGAGTATGCTTACAGTATGGCAAGAGCGAGATAAAAGCGAGGCAAAAGCGAGACAAATAGATGGCTGAGGTGTCCCTTGCCTCCCAAGATTATACCAGTTCCACCTTATTAATATCCTGTTCTTTTTCGCAATAGTGGCAGGTCAGTATCCCGTCAGTCACATGGAAATGAGTGGGCATAGGCTCGTTGTTGGTAATGCACTTGGGGTTGTTGCATTTCACGATGCCGAAGATTTCGTTAGGGGTATCTACCGTCTTCTTTTCAACTACCTCGTAGTCACGAATGATGCTGAGGATGACCTTGGGGGCTACAACGGATAAACGTGAAATCTCGTCGTCGCTGAAAAATTTGTCGGAAACCTTGATGATACCTTTGTTGCCCACTTTTTGAGAAGGATAGTTAATACCAATGGTAACAGGGGTCTTTAAATCGAAAAGTCCCAAAAGACTGGCTACTTGGTAGGTCTTGTCTGCGGGTATATGGTCTATAACGGTGCCGTGCTCAATGGCAGCAACCAAACGTTCTTTCTTGTTCATGCGATAATGGTTTTGTCGTTCTTAACTTCTTCCAGTGAAATACCTAAGACATCGCAGAAAATAGCCTCGCGGGCGAATAGCCCGTTGCCAGCCTGTTGGATGTAATAAGCATGGGGGTTCTCATCAACATCGTATGCTATTTCGTTGACGCGAGGTAGCGGATGCAGAATTTTCATGTTCGGTTTTGCCAGTCTCAGCATGTCGTTGTTCAGAATATATACGTTCTTTACGCGCTCATATTCCATGAGGTCACTGAATCGTTCTTTCTGTACACGAGTCATATAAAGGATGTCGGCATCAGCAATCACTTTCTCGTTGAAAGCGGTGTGCTCTTGGAACTGAATGCCGTGTTCCTTACAATATATCTTGTATTCATTGGGCATAGCCAGTTCCTTGGGAGCTACGAAATGGAAAGTGGGGTTGAAGTGGCGCATGGCCATAATCAGTGAGTGTACGGTACGCCCGTATTTCAAGTCGCCTACCAGATAAATATTCAGATTCTCCAGCGTCCCTTGGGTTTTGTAGATGGAATAGAGGTCCAGCATGCACTGTGATGGATGTTGATGAGCGCCGTCACCCGCATTGACAATGGGAATACTGGTTACTTCGGAAGCATATTGGGCTGCTCCTTCAATGTAATGTCGCATCACAATGACATCGGCATAATTGGCAACCATGGAAATGGTGTCTTTCAGCGTCTCGCCTTTCGTTCCGCTGGTAATTTTGGGGTCTGCAAAACCTATAACTCGCGCTCCGAGTCGGTTAGCAGCAGTCTCAAAACTCAGTCGTGTACGGGTTGATGGCTCAAAAAATAAAGTGGCAACCACTTTACCTTTTAATAATTCACGGTTCGGATGTTTTTCAAACTCCTGAGCCATCTCAATCATGTAGAGAATCTTCTCTCGTGTGAGATTGGCAATCGTCACAAAATCATGCTTTTCCATTTCGAATTTGGTTTTCTGAGTGCAAATTTACGAAAAGTTGAGTAAAATACAAAAGGAAAAATCGTTTTTCTTTTCATTTTCGAGACGAAGTAAAGTTCTCCAAAGGAAAATTTACATATAATTTCTGATTTAAATGCTATTATTGGAAAGAATTTTGTAATTTTGCACTCAAACTCAGAATAAGGAGAAGAGATGAAAAAGGTAATAGTATATGGTTTGTGGATTCTGCTAGTCTTGGGAATAATAGCAAGTGCTCTCGGCTTTACTGCTATTTATAATGGCTGGATAGGCTACATGCCTCCCATTGAAGAACTGCAAAATCCTATTAACCGTTTTGCCACCCAGATATATTCTTCTGATGGTAAGATTATGGGAACGTGGAACTACAATCGTGAAAATCGCATCATGGTTGACTATACACAATTGTCGCCATCCTTAGTGCAGGCCTTGGTGGCAACGGAGGACGTTCGCTTTTACGACCACTCCGGTGTTGACTTTATCGCTCTTGGCCGAGCCGTTGTGAAACGTGGCATTTTCAGGCAAAAGAGTGCAGGCGGTGGTTCTACCATTACCCAGCAGCTGGCTAAGCAACTCTATTCAGAAACAGCTCATAGTGTATTTGAACGTCTGTTGCAAAAACCAATAGAGTGGGTGATAGCTGTTAAGTTGGAACGTAATTATACGAAAGACGAGATTATCGCCATGTATCTGAACTATTTTGATTTTCTGCACAATGCTGTGGGCATCAAGACAGCTTCAAATACTTATTTCAGTAAAGACCCAAAGGATTTGAATGTGCCGGAAGCTGCCGTTTTGATAGGTTTGTGTAAGAATCCTTCTTATTTCAATCCTGTTCGTCATCCTGAGCGTAGTTTAGAGCGCAGGAATGTAGTGCTTCATCAAATGATGAAAGCCGACTACCTTACAGAAGAGGAATATGAAAAATACTCTGCCCAGCCCCTGAATCTGAAATTCCATGTGGCAGATCATAAAGATGGTATAGCAGTATATTTTCGTGATTTCCTGCGTCGCTACATGATGGCCAAGCAACCGAATCGTTCAGATTACCCGTCGTGGAACATGGTGAAATATCATTTAGATTCCTTGAATTGGGAGAACGATCCTCTATACGGTTGGTGTAATAAGAATTTAAAGCGCGATGGTGAACCATATAATCTATATGCAGATGGATTAAAAGTATATACAACGATTGATTCCAGAATGCAGGCGTATGCAGAACAAGCTGTATATGAGCATGTTGCAAAGTATCTTCAGCCTGCCTTCACCAAGGAAAAGAGAGGACGTCAGACGGGTCCCTTCTCTGGCAGTCTTTCTGTCGATCAAGTCAATAAAATTATGATGCGTTCAGTTCGTCAATGCGATCGGTATCGTGTCATGAAGGCTACAGGTGCTTCTGAGGATGAAATCATGCGGGCTTTCCAAACCAAGACGGAAATGACCATTTTCACTTATCATGGCGAAAAGGATACTGTCATGACGCCACTCGACTCTATCCGCTATTATAAGACATTCTTGCGTGCAGGCTTTTTAAGCATGTGTCCTCAAAATGGACATGTGAAAGCTTATGTGGGAGGTCTTGATTTTACACATTTTGCCTACGATATGGCTATGGAGGGTCGTCGTCAGGTAGGTTCTACCATCAAGCCTTTCCTTTATTCCTTAGCTATGGAGAATGGCTTCTCGCCCTGTGACTTGGCACCCAATGTCCAGCAGACGTATATGGTGGCAGGTCAACCTTGGACGCCACGTAATGCCAGTAAAAGCCGATATGGAGACATGGTGACCCTGAAATGGGGCTTGCAACAGTCGAACAACTGGATTTCGGCTTACTTGATGAGCAAACTGAATCCCCAGGCATTTGTTGGCCTGTTGCACGAATATGGTATTCGCAATCCTGAAATACATCCTTCTATGGCTCTTTGTCTTGGTCCATGCGAAATAACTGTGGGCGAGATGGTCAGTGCCTATACAGCCTTTGTCAATCATGGCATTCGTGCAGCTCATATGTTCGTGACAAAGATTGAAGACAATGAAGGAAATATTATCGCTCAATTCCAGCCTCGCATGAATGAAGTTATCAGTGAGGAGAGTGCTCATAAGATGCTCTATATGCTGAGAGCCGTGGTTGATGGTGGAACAGCAGGTCGTTTGCGCTTCCGTTATGGATTTACTGGAGAGATAGGAGGAAAGACCGGAACTACTAATAATAACAGTGATGCATGGTTCATGGGACTTACTCCAAAGTTAGTAAGCGGTGTGTGGGTTGGCGGTGACGACCGTGATATTCATTTCGACTCTATGGCGATGGGGCAGGGTGCAACTATGGCTCTTCCTGTTTTTGCATTGTATATGCAGCGTATATACCAAGACAAGCAACTCGGATATAGTCAGGCAGATGTGTTTGATGTACCTGCGGGATTTAATCCTTGTGAGGAAGATGATTCAGGACAACAAGAAACGGAGGATGGAACATCCATCGAGGATATCTTCGAGTGAAATTCATCGTATATAATATAATAAGGTGTAAGGTTTTCGCATTGTCATGAAATGCGAAAACTTTTCATTTTTCCATAAAATTTTCTTGGAAAAGTTTTGGTAGTTCAAAAAATAGTCGTACCTTTGCATCCGCTTTCGCTCAGAAAACAGGGCGCAGGCATGAAAAGAAGAGTTCTTTGAAAGTCTTACATA
>CACXSA010000005.1 GCA_902770195.1 uncultured Prevotellaceae bacterium | reverse complement strand
CTGAGTAGCTACTACAGGAGGACATGGCTTCTCAACGATCTTCTCGACAACCTTCTCAACAACGCGTTCAACAGGCTGTGGAGCCTCGATGGTGCGAGTAGAGTGAGTCTTACCAAGGTTGATCTTAACACCAGCCAGTGCGTTGAAATACCAGTCCCAGTTCTTAGCTTTCTTACCATTGTAACGGTCGCTCAGGGTATTGGCGTTAACTTCCAGACCCAGGCTTACAGCCTCGCTGATACGGAAATCGGCAGCAAGACCTGCACGACCGTAACCGCGAACCTTAGTACCAGTCCAAGCATAAGAAATATTCTCAGGGTTACCTGTATGCTGATAATAGGCTTGAGCAAGTGCAGAATTCTCCCAGTTGCTCTCCTTATCCATACCCCAACCGATGTTCAAACCACCACCGATGAAGGCACTTACATTGAATACACGATTAGGATTGTAGCCATAGAGGATATTTGACAGATTAACTGTGAAATCAATGCCAGGAGCAACATACATCCACTTCCATTTTACCTGACCGCCCTCGCGATTCATGATAGCAGGCATGTGACCACCATTAGTGCTAACAACAGCATTGTACTGGAAAGAATTCAGATCTATACCAGCACGGCTCTGCCAAGCGTTCACCGACAGACGTGCGCCAAATATTGGAGAGAACTGACGACCTAATGATACCTGTACGTTTGGAGAAATCAGATCTTTGAAATCTGTCTCACCAAGGGTGTACTGGGCACCGCCCTGAAGCTGTATGTACCAATATGGATTGTGTACATACTCTATCTTAGCCTCCTGTGCAGAAACGGACAGGGTGCCAGCCAGCATCAGGCAAGATAACAATACTTTCTTGATATTCATAAAACTTATCTTGTTTTTTTACGTTTCTAAATGTTGACTTACTCGTAAACTGCGATGTAATACTTCTTACCAGCTACCTTACCATTGTAGCCCAAGCACTCGAATGTGAGCTCGAGAACTGTGCCTGCAGGAGCATTAACAGTGTACTCGAATGGTGTGTCGATATTGTAAGCAGCACCTTCAAAGACAGTGTTCATGACACCAGTATTGTACTGCTTTGCATCATCCATGCTGATAATATTACTGAAATCGGCATTGTCGGTCTTCCAAGCACCAGTTACAGCAACGTACTTCTTGTAAGCAGGAGCAACAACCTCACCAGTCAGAGTGGTTGGGTAGAACATAATCTTCTGACCCTTCTTAACCTTTGTAGGAGCGAGGTGGGTACGGCTGGGATAGAAGTATCCAAGCTGTTCGCCACGAGCTACCAAAGCAGGCTGGATGAAGCGGTTAGGATTCTTTGCTACAGAAATAACCTTGCTGAATATCTTGTTCTCAACATTGATAATCTTGTTAAGGTACTTGTTTACAATACCAGACGCTTTATCATCAATACCTGCAATAGACTTCTCAATACCATCCTTAATAGCGCTGAACAAAGAGGTAATGTCTATTTGACGATAGATATTAACATTTGTATAAGTCTGTTGAGTGCTTCCTGTAATCTGAGAAACTGTAAGTTGTGTATCAGCCTCTGGAATATACTTCTCTCCAGGACCTGGAACAACTCCCAAACCAGGATAGAACTGTCCTTTCTTAATTGTGATAGTGGCGGCAGGATCAGTAGAAGAGAAATTAACAGAAGGAATAGTAACCAAAGTATTGACATTAACTACCAAATAAATCTTACCCGTATTAGAATCAACAAAGATGTCACCTGAAGACTCGGGCAGACCAATCTGAATCTTAATAACGTCAGCAATCTCTTTGATTAAGTCCTGAGCAAAAGCCTTCTCCCTAGCAATAAGGTTGTCTGCGAACTTCACGATACGAGGAGAGAAATCGGTATTGTAGAGGAAGTCATAGCCAAGAGGCTTAACGGAGAATGCTGCAATCTCATACTTTGAAACATAATTCTTCCATCCCAGAGTATCCTTCCACTGAGCATTAACGCCCAGACGAGGAAGGTCAAACTTCATAGCATCACGTACGTCCAAAGCTATCTTAGCAATATTAGAAGCGCTGATACCTGTCTGTACGACAGTCTTGACATCACTTGCAATACTCTTCATATCAAAGCTCATTGCAACGTCCTTAACATCGGCCTTCTTAATCTCGGCAGAAGCTACATAGAAACCATTTCCACCAGCACGCTTGTAACCCCACTTCAACTGCTTGTCGCTAGCAGCCAACGGAGAAAGAATAACCTTTGAAACCTGGTTGTCAGAAGTGCGGAGAGTGAACTCCTTACCTTCCATAATAACGTCAGATGGGTTAACAGTCAGATAGAGATAACCAGCATTGCCAGCACCTTCTACCATCTGGATACCAGGAGCATATGTCTCAAAAGGAGCACCGATAGCTTTCAGCTCGCTAGTCAGAACTGCGGGAGAGTTAGGATCAACCCACTCACTCTTTGAAGCGCCTTCGTCACCGGCAGGGAACTGAACAGGAGTATCGAACTGACCGAAGTAAGCAGCGAGGATGTTGTTCTGTACACCAACAGGATAAGCGAAAGTACCGAACAAAGGATTCTCAACAGCCTGAATCTCGATACCTGTAACCTGCTGCTGAACGAGTGCTAGAATGTTTTGAACATCTCCCCTCAAGGCATTAATCTGATCCTGAAGGTCAGCAATTGCATTGTCATAAGCGTTAGCCATATCCTGCAGGTTGTTAAATTCCTTACCCTGAGCTTTAACGTTGGTACCTACAAACTCTGCAGCCTGGTTAGCAAGTTCTACGGCCTCATTCCACTTCTGATAATAAGTAGAAAGTGTGTCATAAGCGAAGTTGTACTTAGCAGTATCTGACTTCAGAGCGGTCAGCAACTGAGCAGCTTCAGTAACCATGTCGCCCAGTGTACCACCGTTATCCCAACCAGCAAGCAAAGAACGCAGATAAGCAGAATCACGCTCTGCAAGACCCTGAGCTGTAGCGATAGCGATGTTGTTCTGAGCAATCTGATATGCCAAAGAACCCACCTTAGTAGGATCAGTTATATCATCAATCTCGCCATCCAAGGTAGAATAATAAGTCTCCAGATCATCCAAGCGTTTCTTGATTGTACCCTTGGCAGCAAGTTCTTCTGCAGAATACCCAGTCTGACTGTTGATGCCATCAATCTCACCGTTGATGTCGTCAATCTTACCGTTGATTTCGCCAACAGTAGAGTTAAACGTAGTTTTCAGGACATAATCCTGCATAGCCTGCACCTGTACTCTAAAAGCATCCTGAAGCGTAGCATACTTTTCTTGCAGTTCAGCATAGTTGTCTCCATTGTAGTCTTTACAAGACACAAATGAGCTCGTTGCAGCTACTAAAGCAACTGCGAAGAGCAAACCATTAATGATTTTCTTTTTCATTGAACTTAGAATTAAATTAATATTAAAATTTATTGTTTCTTTATTGTATTTTGTCTTCTCTCAAACCCATGAGCATGCGGAAAGTATGAGCCTAAAGCCTACAAACCGCCACAAAATTAGAATTTTTTTTCAAATTAAACAAGAAAAAATTGTATTTTCTTAATAAAAAATGCGAAATTCTAAATTTTCTAGCCATAATTACCCCATTAAATGTTCTAATTCTTGCTGTGGAAGTATATTTAATATCGTCTTTCCATCGGGAGTGTAATTGACATTTTCACAAGCAAACAAGTCATTAACCAGTACATCCATCTCTTCGTTAGACAGCAATTGTCCATAAGGGATAGCTGCATGACGCGCCAAGGTGAGTGCCAGATTCTGATTAGCAGATACATTTGCAGGCAAAGGGCCTGACGGTGAAGCCAGCAATTCCTGCAAGAGGGCAGCAGGCCGTAAGCCTTCTAGGCCCGCCGGAACACCATTGACTGCATAACTGGAAGGTCCAAGAGGCGTGAGTTCAAAGCCAAGACTGGTCAGAGCCGGCAAAAGGTCTTCCACCAAAACAGCCTCGGCAGGTGACAGTTCGACCACTTCGGGGAAAAGCAGTCGCTGACTATCAGCAGGATTGTCAGCCAACTGTCGGAGATAACGCTCAAAGCGAACCCGGACATCAGCACGATGCTGGTCGATAACCATCAATCCAGACTTAACGGCAGTCATAATATACCGTCCTTTGTATTGATAGTGGGTCGGAGCCATATCTATAGGAAGATCTGCACCCAAGGAAGCATTGCTACTTGGAGCAACAGAGCTGACATCAAGAGTAGTATCGCCATCAAAGAGTCCAGGGACCTCCTCTGGTTGTTCCTTGGGGAGATGTTCATAGAGTTTTTGCCAATCTTGTGAGGGTTTCTGTCGGAACGGGTTATACTGGGGATTGGCATGACTGACAGGTGGCGGCATATTAGAAGAGGTTGCAGCATTAAACACAGGAATATCCGGTTTGCCCACCGTGTCGAAATCTATCTGAGGAATCTCACAGAATTGACCGATTGCATCCTTGACAGCTGCAGCAAGAATTTGCCAGATTGCCTGCTCGTTCTCAAACTTTATCTCCGTCTTTGTAGGATGGATATTCACATCGATGTCTGCAGGATTTACATCAAAATATATAAAATAAGGTACATGCGTACCTATTTGAATTAATCGTTCATAGGCCTGCTGCACTGCCTTATGAAAATAGGCATGCTTCATAAACCGACCATTCACGAAGAAATATTCGTGAGATCCTTTCTTACGGGCCGCTTCCGGCTTCCCCGTAAAACCTGTAATCTTACATATAGCCGTTTCCACGCTGACAGGCAACAGATCCTGCCCATAGCGACGACCATAGACATCTATAATACGCTGACGCAAAGAACCGCAACGAAGATTCATGAGTTCCTGTCCATTACTATGTAGCGTAAAGTTGATAGCAGGATAGACCAGTACAATCCGCTCAAAAGCAGTCAGGATATTGTTCAGCTCTGTGGCATTGCTCTTCAAGAACTTACGACGTGCCGGAACATTGAAGAATATATTACTAACCGTGAATCTACTGCCTACTGCACAGGAGCAAGGCTCCTGACTTTCCACCCGAGAGCCGGAAAGTTGAAGGCAGGTGCCCACCTCGTCAGCAGCCCTACGGGTACGTAACTCCACTTGAGAAACAGCCGCTATTGAAGGTAGAGCCTCACCACGGAAACCCATGGTCTGCAGCGAGAAGAGGTCTGACGCCTGACGGATTTTTGATGTCGCATGGCGCTCAAAAGCCAAGCGGGCATCAGTTTCCGACATTCCACAGCCATCGTCAATCACCTGAATAGAGGTACGACCCGCATCAACCACCAAGACATTGATGGTTGTAGCTCCAGCATCCACAGCATTCTCCACCAACTCCTTGATAACAGAAGCCGGACGCTGAATAACCTCACCAGCAGCGATTTGGTTGGCAACGCTATCAGGGAGTAGCTGGATTACGTCTGTCATTGCCTGTACGTTTTGGTAACTCTCTGCGTTTCTGTTCCTTCAGCTCAGAGCCCGCTTTCTTTGGACGCCAGTTAAAAATATCATCCTTGTTGAGAGGGCGCACATAATCAAACCAAGCATATTGGGGAAGGAAATACTTGTCTGGAGGAATCTGGGACATGGGATATAACACACCCGTTGGTTTCTGCATCCATATTTTCTTCATCTTACGATTCTCCAGAAACATCTTCATAAGTGGAGTCTCTGTATAATTCAAGCCAATAAGGGTACTGTCCGAATCATCAACGGGATAATACACTATTAAGACATTATCAATAGCCTGGGTTTCACGTATCTCTCCTTTTATGAAAAATGCCTTCATTTCCTTGGACGATACCTGATTGAAGTGGACAGAGTCAGGCATCTGCTCTGCAGAAAAAGCCTGATTGATGACATGGGCATGATCTATGGTTGAGTCTTTCATATAGACCCTGATCTCCTCGCCGAACAACTGTTGGTTCATATTCCACACTATAGGGTCCTTGTACATGGTCATACAGGAGTCCTTTGAATTGTAAACCAGCGAGTCACATACAGCTTGCAAATCACGTCTAAAGGCTCTTACCTTATTATAGGCATGAATCTTACGATAAACAGAGTCCGTCCGGATATTGAAAGTAAAAATCTTAAAAGTGTCAGCATGCATATACAATGAGTCTTGCTGCGAATAGTCAATGGCTACTGCTTTTTTCGTGGACATAGCATAGCCTATGGAATCATTATACTCGCAATAGTCACCCGTCAGCATATTCTTGTTAACAGAATCATTATAGATAACATTCCAATAGGCATAATTAGTACCGTCTATGGCATTATGATATACACTATCGCCTATCAATGTCTTTCCTCCGTCCCGGATGACAGAACGCCCGAAGAGTTCCGACTGTTCCGTTTTCGTATTATAATAGCCATCCTCACTATAAATATGACTATTACCAGATGTGATGTTTGATGGTCCTACAATATGGGCACGAGATGTCTGCGTGTCATAATAGAGGGAGTCCGTGGTCAGATACATATTCTTGTCCTTCAGACGGACATCATAATAGAACATCGCCATCTTGGTGTCAGTATGATACTCTCCCCAGTCGGAAGTCAGCACGGACGATCCATCCACCAGTTTTCCGCCTTCAAAGAAATTGCCGAAACTGTACATCCTGTCGTAATCCAGAGAATCGGTATAAAGTGTTGACTTACGATGCTTAAGAATTACATTATACCTGGCTTGAGCTAATTGATCGTTACCATCGTAATAAGCATAGTCACTGGTAAGACGAAGCGTATCGCCCTGTATCATCTTTACATGCCCAAAGGCCTCAAACGAATTGGAGGTCTCATAGAAATGAGCACTGTCACAATACAAGTCAGCCCCCTGGTGACGGAAATGCACATTGCCATGAAGAACCTGCGCATCTCCATTACGATACTGATCATAATGGAGATTATCAGAGTGAACAAGATAGACACGTTTGTCTTCCACCTTCTTTCGAGGTGGACGCTTTCGAGGTGGCTGGGCAGCAAATGCAAAGGCCAACACAACGACAGTCAAGACAAAGACAGCTATCCGTCTCATTTCTTTTTACTCATTATTCATTGGAGCAAGTGCCAACTCATCTCACCCAACCTTCGTATTCAAAATCACAATCGCGATAGCGGTCGCTGATACGGACATAGGTTGACTTGATGCGTTTAACAACCCAATCATGCAACACCTGATTACGGCGTTTATTCAAAACCAGATTCTTTAACACTTGGAAGTCCTCGGTAATCGTCGCCTTATGACCTTCCGTGCGGCTCTTTAACCTTGCAATGGCACATACAGTCTTTCCACGTTCATTAATCATAGTGAAAGGCTTAGACACGCTACCAACAGACAGTGTATCAACAGCCCTTGCCACCTCGCTAGGCAGGTCTGCCATCTTAAAACGAGATGTACGACCTTCCTGTGTAACATTGGCCATCAAACCATGATTATTACGGGTGTCTTTATCATCTGAAATAATAGAGGCACCGGCTTCAAAAGAGAACTTTCCATCTACGATATCCGTTCGGATAGAATCCAAACGGGCAAGAGCCTTGCTAATAGACTCCTCGCTGACAACTGGTTTACGTAAGATGTGGCGCACCTTAATCTTCTCACCACGTTTGTCTATAAGCTGGATAATATGGAAACCGAACTCAGACTCCACAATCTTTGAGACGCGTTTGGGATCAGTCAAGCCAAAGGCTACATTGGCGAAAGCGGGGTCTAACATACCACGACCCGTATAGTCCAGTTCTCCGCCACGGCGTGCCGTGCCAGGATCTTCGGAATAAAGACGTGCCAATGTCTGGAAAGAAGATTCTCCTTTATTGATACGCTCCGTATAGTCACGCAGCTCCTCCTTGACACGATTGATTTCTTCCTGTTCTATTCTTGGCTGCTGTGTAATAATCTGCACCTCCACTTCTGTCGGGACAAAAGGAAGACTATCTTGGGGCATATCCTTGAAATAACGGCGCACCTCTGCAGGAGATACCGTAATATCCTTAGTCAGTTTCTGTTGCATACCCTGAACCATTTGACGCTCACGATAAGATTCACGTAAGTCAGCACGAATCTGAGAAATAGACTTCTTATGATATTCCTCTAATTTCTCACGAGAGCCAATCATTGAAATCATATTCTCCAGATATTGCTCCACACCTTGGGAGATTTCTGATTCCGTAACCTCCACACTATCAATAATGGCTTGGTTCAGATACAACTTCTGAACTGCAATTTGCTCGGGAATAGAACAGTCGGGGTTACCATGCCAGCGCAGACCTTCCTGTTGCCCCTGAATACGCATGGCCTCCACATCTGACAACAAGATAGCCTCATCGCCAACGACCCAGATAACCTCGTCAACCGTGGTTCCCGTGGGAGCTGACGTGGCTATACTATCCGCCTTTTGAGCTTTAACTGACGATATGATAGATGCTAGTGTAACTAGTAATACAACAAATCTTCTACTCATGCTTGTTTACCGTCTTTAATATTTCTTCATTCACAACCACTGAATAGCGATTGCGGAGCTCCCCTACCCAGATGCGTTCCATCTCATCCTGCAAATCAGCTACCACAAGGGCACGCACATCAGTATAGTCCTCGGGTTTCTTAAGCAGTTTGCCATAGGTGGCATCAATGGGATAGCCTTTAACACTATCCACTTTGGCATCGCGAACATTAAACACTTCACGGTCAACAAGCGCATTGTCACCCTTCTTGAAAATTCCTTTCTCTACACGGATACGTAATACAGAATCGCTATTGAAGGTGGTTCGAAGGGCTTCGTTCCAATCGTCAAACTTCAGTTTCTTGACACATTTTGCAACTGCCTTCACATCAGATTGCTCTTTCACATGATATGCCATTCCCTTGAAGCGAGGCTCATCCCATTGGTATTTTTTCTTATTTTGCTTGAAATAGCGCTCCAATGACTGTTCATCCTTGGCAGCCTTATCCCATATCAGGCGATTACTGATTTCATAAAGCAGTAATCCATCATGATACTCCTTGATAAGATAGCGAACATTTGCATCCAAAGCCGCCATGGAATCTGCACGCTGTTCTAAGATTTGCTCTTTGGTCAGTTCGCCATCTGATGCCTTCACCATCGCATCAAGCTTTCGCTCTGTGATGCTATTACGAATATCGCGTTGTTCCAAGAACTTCAGGATATTCTCCTTGTGAAAATCAAAAGGTTCTAATTGTTTGCGCTCTTTCATGAAGATAATATGCCAACCGAAGGGAGAAAGAACGGGATGACTCATCTCGCCAGGATTTAAAGCGAAAGCTGCGTCTTCAAATTCCTTCACCAATTGATTTTGGCTGCACCATCCTACTATGCCACCATTTTTGGCAGACCCTGGATCCTGCGACACCTCACGGGCCAGTTTCTCAAAATCTGCTCCATCCTGCAAGGCCTTATAAACGGAATCTATTCTACGTTTGGCTTCATCTTGCTGTTGAGGCGTGGCTTTCTGAGGAATCAGCACCAAAATATGAGCAGGAAGAATCAGTCCACGAGAACCAATACGTTCCTTTGTCTGGTCGTACACCTTATGTGCCTCTTCCAACATATCTTCATCACTGACAAAGGTAGGGCGAACCTGCTGGTCACGATACTGGGAGAACTCTTTCAGAAAGGCCTGCGTAGTATCTATATGGGCATCCAGAGCAGCCTGTACCTTCAATTTGTAATTCACGAAAAGGTCAACATACTCCTCTACGGTTTTCTTGTCAATGACGCCATCTGTATTATTCTTATTGTAAGAATATTCAAATTCTGAACGGGGAACAGGAACACCTGCCACCGTCATCACAATGGGATCACTCTTAGGCTGCGACCATATCGAAACATATGGTATAAGAGCAAGTAAGAGAATTAGGGTTGTTTTCTTCATGCGATTAATCGTTAGGACGAGAATAATTAGGAGCCTCACTGGTAATTGTGATATCATGTGGATGGCTCTCGTTAACACCAGCATTGGTAATTCGAGTAAACTTGGCATCGTGCAACTTCTCGATAGTAGAAGCGCCACAATAGCCCATGCCTGAGCGCAAGCCACCTACCATCTGATAGATTACTTCCTGGACAGTTCCCTTATAAGGCACACGTCCTGCAATGCCCTCCGGAACTAGTTTCTTTACATCTTTAGTGTCAGCCTGGAAATAACGATCTTTTGATCCGTGCTCCATAGCCTCCAACGAGCCCATCCCACGATAACTCTTGAACTTACGTCCATTATAAATAATGGTATCACCAGGACTTTCCTCTGTACCTGCTACCATAGAGCCAATCATCACACAAGAGCCGCCTGCAGCCAACGCTTTAACAATATCACCAGAGTAGCGCAAGCCACCATCAGCTATCAAGGGGACACCCGTTCCTTGCAAGGCACTATAGACATCGTAAACAGCACTCAACTGAGGAACGCCAACACCTGCCACAACACGGGTTGTACAGATAGAGCCCGGACCAATACCCACCTTAACAGCATCAGCACCGTTATCCACCAACATCTTGGCAGCCTCGCCGGTAGCGATGTTACCTACTACGATATCAATATTGGGGAAAGACACCTTAGCCTCACGCAGTTTCTCTATCACACTCTTTGAGTGTCCATGAGCAGTGTCGATTACAATGGCGTCAACACCTGCATTAACCAATGCCTGCATACGATCAAGCGTATCGGCAGTGACGCCAACACCAGCAGCCACACGCAGACGACCTTTCTCGTCCTTGCATGCCATGGGCTTATCCTTTGCCTTGGTGATATCCTTATAGGTAATCAGGCCCACCAGGCGATTATCCTTATCTACTACTGGTAGTTTCTCTATTTTATTTTCTTGCAGAATCTGTGCCGCAGCAGTCAAGTCTGTCTGTTGATGAGTAGTCACCAACCGGTCTTTTGACATTACATCATCTATCTTGCGATCCAGACGACGTTCAAAACGAAGGTCACGATTAGTAACAATACCAACAAGACGGTTCTCCTCGTCAACTACAGGAATGCCACCTATGTGATATTCTGCCATAATGTCCAAGGCATCTTTTACCGTAGAGCCTCTGCGAATAGTCACCGGATCATATATCATACCGTTTTCCGCACGCTTAACAATAGCTACTTGACGTGCCTGGTCTTCAATGGACATATTTTTGTGAATCACGCCAATACCGCCTTCACGGGCAATAGCAATAGCCATCTGACTCTCTGTAACGGTATCCATTGCTGCCGTCACAAAAGGCACATTCAACTCGATATTACGAGAAAAGCGAGTTCTCAACTCTACCGTTTTTGGCAGTACCTCAGAATAAGCGGGAATCAACAGGACATCATCAAAGGTCAGTCCATCCATAACAATCTTGTCTGCAATAAATGATGACATAAAAATACTCCTTTAAATTTTATTGCGTGCAAAGGTACAAAAAAAAGAGAGAAAAGTGAAAAGCGAAAAGTGAAAAATTTGCTGCCACCCTCTTTTTTAACCACTCTTCACTTACAGCGACTATTGTGGCAGCAAATTTTTCACTTTTCGCTTTTCATTAATTTGCCATTTCCGAGATAAACTTAATACGTACCAGACGAATCTCATCCTCGGAGCATTCTCCGCCCAATTCATCTATGGCTGCTTCCAGTGAATCCGTCTCACTATCAGCAAAGTAATCATAGATGTCATCAATATGATCCTCATCCATCACCTCGTCCAGGAAATAGTCTATATTCAGTTTTGTGCCGCTATAGACAATAGCCTCTACTTCACTGAGCAGATCCTCAAATTCCAATCCTTGAGCCGTGGCAATATCATCAAGGGCCACCTGTCGGTCGATTGCCTGGATAATCTTTACTTTTAGTATGGATTTCTTGGCAACAGTACGTACACGGAGGTCTGACTGTCGAACAATATCGTTTTCTTCACAATAGCGTTTAATTAAATCCACGAACTCCTTGGCATAAGGTTGTCTTATTTTACCCTCGCCGACCCCTTGGATATTCTTCAATTCCTCAAGTGTCACAGGATAATCCGTTGCCATCTGCTCCAGGGACACGTCTTGGAAGATAACATAAGGAGGACGATCCATCTGTCTGCTGACCTTTTTACGAAGATCTCTCAACATGGCATTCAGTGTCGGGTCAAGAGCACTGGTAATACTTTCATGCTCGTTAGAAGCCTCGTAATCCTCTGCAAATTCGTTGTCCTCCACAATCATAAACGACGTAGGTTTTTTCATGAACTTCTTTCCTAATGCGGTCAGTTTCAGCAAACCATAGTTCTCTACATCTTTTTTCAGATAGCCTGCTATCAATGCTTGTCGTATGACTGGATTCCAATGTTTTTCCTCAAAGTCCTCACCAGCACCAAAAAGTTCATGGTTTTGATGCTTATGGGCCAGAATCTCTTCAGTTTCGCGCCCTGCAACAAAATCAACAACGTAATCAGAGCGGAAATTTTCCTTTAATGCCTGTATCGCACTCAAGACAATGCACAACTGCTCATGGGCCTCAATCTTCTTCTTGGGATGAAGACAGTTGTCGCAATTATGACAGTTTTCCTCATGATATTCCTCGCCAAAATAATGAAGCAGCATCTTTCTTCGACATACGGAAGTTTCTGCATAAGCGGCTGTCTCAGCCAACAGCTGACGACCAATGTCTTGTTCTGCCACAGGCTTTCCTTCCATAAACTTATCTAACTTCTGCAAGTCTTTTTGAGCATAAAAAGTGATACACAAGCCTTCTCCACCATCACGCCCTGCACGTCCTGTTTCCTGATAGTAGCCTTCCAGTGATTTCGGTATGTCATAATGAATGACAAACCGTACGTCAGGCTTATCAATTCCCATGCCAAAGGCTATCGTAGCTACTATAACCTCAATACGCTCCATCAAAAAGTCATCCTGGGTCTGAGAACGGAGAGCAGACTCCAAACCTGCATGATAGGCAGCTGCCCTGATGTCATTAGCCTTAAGAATCTCTGCCAGTTCTTCCACCTTCTTTCGAGAAAGACAATAGATAATACCACTCTTTCCCGGATGTTGTTTTATGAACCTAATGATGTCTTTGTCAACCTCTTTAGTCTTAGGGCGAACTTCGTAATACAGATTAGGGCGATTGAATGAGCTCTTGAATTCATCAGCATCCAAAATCCCAAGGTTTTTCTTGATGTCCGTACGCACTTTGTCGGTTGCCGTTGCAGTCAACGCAATAACCGGAGCGTTTCCAATCTCATTGATAATCGGACGGATACGACGGTACTCCGGACGGAAATCATGTCCCCACTCAGAAATACAATGCGCCTCATCAACTGCATAGAATGATATCTTGGCCTGTTTCAGAAATTCTACGTTATCTTCTTTCGTCAACGATTCCGGGGCGACATACAACAGTTTTGTCCGCCCAGACAAGATATCAGCCTTTACCTGATCTATAGCAGCCTTGTTAAGCGAAGAGTTCAGGTAATGAGCAGTTCCCTCATCACTCATAGAGCTGATGATGTCCACTTGATTCTTCATCAAGGCAATCAGTGGTGAAATAACGATTGCGGTGCCGTCCATCAGCAACGATGGCAACTGATAACATAATGATTTTCCACCGCCAGTAGGCATCAGTACAAACGTATCTCTACCATTGAGAACATTCTGAATGATAGCCTGCTGATCGCCTTTGAACTTATCAAAGCCGAAATACTTTTTTAATGCTTCCGAGAGGTTCTGTTTCTTTGCTGTCATAGACTTATTGGGGGTTCACACTTCTCAGTTTAAATGGGACTTATCGAGCTGCTTCTGGGCGTACTCTTCGGTCACTTCAAAGGATTTAGTTCGTTTAGAAGGAATTTCAAACATAGCATCCATCATAATACTCTCAACAATGGAACGTAGCCCACGAGCTCCCAACTTATACTCTACAGCCTTGTCAACGATAAGCTTCAGGGCATCTGGAGTAAAAGTAAGTTTTATGCCATCCATTTCAAACAGCTTCTCATACTGCTTGACAATAGAGTTCTTGGGCTCTGTCAGAATCCTAGTCAGTGCCTTACGGTCAAGAGGATTAAGGTATGTCAGTACGGGCAAACGTCCTATGATTTCCGGAATCAAGCCAAACGACTTCAAATCCTGTGGCAGGATATATTGCATTAAGTCGTTTTTGTCAATCTTACGCACATGTTGTACCGAGTTGTAACCGACAACATGCGTGTTCAGGCGCTGGGCTATCTTACGCTCAATACCATCAAAGGCTCCACCACAAATAAATAATATATTATGTGTATCTACATGGATATACTCCTGGTCGGGATGCTTACGGCCACCCTGAGGCGGAACATTAACCATGGTACCTTCCAGCAGTTTCAGCAATCCTTGCTGCACACCCTCACCGCTGACATCACGGGTGATGCTTGGGTTATCACTTTTACGGGCTATTTTGTCTATCTCGTCAATGAAGACAATACCACGCTGGGCAGCCTCCACATTATAGTCTGCCACTTGAAGCAGTCGTGACAGGATACTTTCAACATCCTCTCCGACATAACCTGCCTCAGTGAACACAGTAGCATCGACTATCGTGAACGGCACATCAAGCATCTTGGCGATAGTACGGGCCAACAGCGTCTTACCTGTTCCCGTAGAACCTACCATGATGATATTCGATTTCTCTATCTCTACCCCATTCTCGTCAACAGGCTGCTGCAAACGCTTATAATGGTTATATACAGCCACAGAAAGGTAGCGTTTGGCATCATCTTGCCCTATGACATATTGATCCAAATGTTCCTTTATTTCCTTGGGTTTGGGAATACGTTTCAGTTGGAATGGCGCAGCAGACCTTTTAGCATCAGGGCCATAGCCATTGGCCGTAGCAACCTGATAAGCCTGTACGGCACAATCCTCACAAATGCAACCGTTCACGCCTGTTATCAAGAGCCTTACATCCTTTTCTGTCCTTCCGCAGAAATTACACTGTTTCTTCATTATTTCTTCTGCAAAACCTGATCAATCATACCATATTCCTTAGCCTCCTCGGCTGTCATCCAGTAGTTACGGTCCGAATCGTTCCAAACCTTATCATACGGAGTGTGCGAGTGGTCAGAAATAATCGTATAGAGCTCTTTCTTGAATTTCATAATCTCCTTGGCCTCAATCTCAATATCAGAAGCCTGTCCCTGCACGCCGCCTAACGGTTGGTGAATCATAACACGGCTATGAGGCAATGCCGAACGCTTTCCCTCTGTACCTGCCACCAACAGCACGGCAGCCATCGAGGCAGCCATACCCGTACAAATAGTAGCTACATCACTGGAGATAAACTGCATGGTGTCGTAGATTCCGAGACCAGCCGTCACACTTCCTCCAGGGGAGTTCAAATAGATACTAATATCCTTTCCGCTATCTACCGAATCCAGATACAGCAATTGCGCCTGCAGCGTATTGGCAGTATAATCGTCTATCTGAGTTCCCAAAAAGATAATACGGTCCATCATCAAACGGGAGAACACATCCATTTGAGTCACATTCAACTGACGCTCCTCCAGGATGTAAGGGTTCAAATACTGAGCCTGTGCGCTCATCACTTCATCGAGCACAAGACCATTAATACCAAGATGCTTGGTAGCATATTTCCTAAAATCGTTATTCATAATCTTCACCATAATTAAATACAAAATTACAAAAAAAAGTCGGAACGCCATACATTCCGACTCTATTTTTTGGTTAAAGAATTATAATTTCCTTTTCTTTGCCTTTTACTTTTCCTGTAACATCTTCTGGAAGTCCTCCATCGTGATGTCTTTTTCAGTGAGTTTTACTACGTTTTTGAGGGCTGCAGTCAGCTTCACGTCAACAGCACGATCCACCAGTCCGTCAACATTCTCACGTTTCTTCAGCATGTCATTGGCATAGTTCTCCAGATACTCGTCGGGAACATTAGACATACCATACTGGGCAAACTGCATACGGGCAGCTTCCTTGGCGACATTCTTCAAGTCAGCATCCTCAACTTTGATACCCTGGGCAGCAACCAGCTGTTCTTTCATCAGGTGCCAGCCAAGTTCTTTTATGCTTGCCTCAAAATTCTTCTCAACAAAGTCAGCACCCTTGTCCTTGTTATTATTCATCATAATACGCTTCAGCAAGGCCTCGGGGAACTCCAGCTTGCCGACCTTATTCTCTACATACGCACGGACATCAAGCAGGAACTTATAATCAGAATCAGCCTTGAACTGTTGGCTAATCTGGTCGGCAATCTTCTGGCGGAACTCCTTCTCATCCTTCACTGCATCCTTGCCAAAGGCTTGATCAAACAATTCCTGATTGACTTCCGCCTTTACATAACGGCTAATCTCTGTCACCTGGAAAGTAAAGTCACCCTCGTGATCCTTCACCTCTTCCTTCTGAATCTTAAGCATAGCACTTACCTCTGCATCGTTGTCAGGATAAGCCTTGCGAGGATTCCAAGTAATGATGTCACCCAGTTTGCAGTCATCGAAGAGTTTCTTCTGGTCATCTACTTTGATGTACTGTGGCATCAGCACAACATCAGACAGTTCAATACCGCCTTCCTTGCCGACTTCACGAAGGTCACCTTTCAGCATATCACGCTCTTTAGAGTCGTATTGCTCAACTTTCTCATACTGGCCAGCACGGTTCTGATACATCTCCACCTGCTGGTCTATCAGTTTGTCATCAACAGTAATATTGTAATAGGGAACCTTGTCCTTATCAGTCAATTTCACCTCAAATACAGGAGCTACGGCAATATCAAACTTAAAGGTCAGAGGCTGGTCACTCTCAAAGTCAATCTGTTCCTGCTTGTCGCTAGGCAGAGGCTCGCCCAGCATATTTATTTTATTCTCACGTACATACTCGTACAATTTCTCACCAAGCAACTTATTCACTGCCTCCACCTTCACGGAGGGACCGAACTGGCGCTTAATCATGCCCATAGGAGCCTGACCAGGACGGAAACCAGGAATATTAGCACGTTTACGATAATCTTTCAAGGTCTTGTCAACCTCAGGCTGATAGTCAGCCGTCTCCAGCGTAATGGTCATCAAACCATTGATTTTGTCGGGAGCTTCAAATGAAATATTCATCTCTTTATACCTTATTTATATTATTTATTCTTTTGAGCGTGCAAAGGTACGAATAAAAAACGTGACCACCAAACGACAGCCTCATTTTTTCACTTATTATAAGTTTTTCCCTTTGTTTCTACTCGCCCATCAGGCTGTTCAAATAGACTTCCAAAGCGGTATAGCCCTCTTTTGAGAATACTTTATTACGGTCGGCAGAATCCTTTGGATCAAGACCGTTCTTCAGTTCCCAGGCATCGTCTATACCGTCATGATCGTTATCTGCAACAGCAGCAATTGCCGCATACTGAGGCCATCCTTCCGCGTCGGCAGGTGAGTCAATAAATCCTGCACTCCCTTGAGTTCCGTGATAACGGGCTGTTCCGTTTTTCACTTCTTCCACAATGCGCTGCTCGATAGCATCACGGTGTATAGTGCCTGCTTTTGAAAGGACATGTTTATAAGCTTTCTCAGCACTTTCCACTGGCGTCCTGTATTCCTCATAGTCGAAGGCATTCTGTATAGGATGAAACGTCGAAGGATAGACGGTCTTAGAAGATTGCATGGATTTGACATCAAAACCGGTCTGGTTGTCAACAGCCTGCCAGTTATCCTTGGTAGCCACCTTGTTCCCCTCCATCTTGTTGCCAGAGAAAAACCACAAAGAGGGACCGGTAAGGGTCTTACCCTTGCGGGCCTTGGACAATTGCATAAAATAACTACCCGCAGGGGTTGCCGGACCGGGCTTATAATAATTACCCACAAAGTTACACTCATGAGTACTTCCTTCACCCGCCTCATTTTCACCTCCATAGCAACTATTGGTCTTACCCCAGTTATAATTGACATTATTCTGGTATTCCATGAACACATTACGGTCTTGACTGTGATTGGTTGCTCCATTCAAGCGGGCACTACGGTTATAATTATGTGCCAGCAAATTATGGTGGAACGTAGCCGGAGAGCCTCCCCACTGACAGGCATAGCTACGATTGCCCTTCTGATGCCCTGCATTATAAAGTCCTTCATGGACAATACACCACTGCACGGTAGTGAAGTGATTGTCGTATATGGTCATATTCTCCTCGCCACTCCATCCGAAGCAACAATGGTCAATGATAATGGTGTCAGCATTCTCTATTCCGATGGAGCCGCCTTTGATAAAATCCTTGTCATTACGCAACCCGATACGACCACGAAGGTTACGCATGATTACATTCTTAGAACCACCGAGATTCAGTTTTCCACCTCGATACAGGATGCCGTCGCCTGGGGCTGTCTGTCCGGCAATCGTCACATTATGCAGTTTGGCACGGATATCTTTCTCAAGGGTAATAATCCCGCTGACACGAAAAACGATTGTCGCATCTTCGCGACCTGCCTCGGTCAGAGCCCATCGCAGAGAGCCCTCACCATTGTCATTGAGATTAGTCACCTCAACAACTTTTCCACCTCGGCCGCCAGAGGCATATTTTCCAAATCCCTCAGCTGAAGGGAAGGCCTTTAAGGGTTGTGCATGAATGGCCAGCGTCCCTGTCATCACAAATAAAAAAGCAACAAGTCTGTTCATCGTTTTATTGTGGTTGGTTGTCAAATTCCTCAAATCCCCACTTATTAGCTCGCTGCTCAGCCATCTTTGCAAAATCTTTCTTTTGCAGCACGAAATTGGACCCAAGATATTTCTCCTTCACAATGGGGTTTACTGCCAGTTCATCCGGTGTCCCCTTAAACAGGATACGACCTTCGAACAATAGGTAGGCACGGTCGGTGATGTTCAGCGTTTCATGTACGTTATGGTCTGTTATCAGAATACCGATATTACGGTATTTCAATTGCCATACAATCTGCTGAATATCTTCTACGGCAATGGGGTCCACACCTGCAAAGGGCTCGTCCAGCATAATGAACTTAGGCTCAATAGCCAGGCAACGGGCAATCTCCGTACGACGACGCTCACCACCAGACAGCTGGTCTCCCTTATTCTTGCGCACTTTCTGTAAACGGAACTCGCTGATCAGACTCTCCAATTTCTCCAGTTGATACTCACGGGGTTTACCTGTCATTTCCAAAACGGAAAGGATATTGTCTTCTACAGACATCTTACGGAACACAGAAGCTTCCTGGGCCAGATAGCCAATACCTGCACGAGCTCGTTTGTAAACAGGATATTCTGTCACTTCCTCGTTCCCCAGATAGATATGTCCACCATTGGGAACAATAAGTCCCGTGGTCATATAAAACGATGTCGTCTTGCCCGCGCCATTGGGTCCGAGCAGACCGACTATCTCACCCTGCTTCACGTCAAAGCTAACGTCATTCACCACGGTACGCTTTCCGTAACGCTTGATGAGTCCTTCCGTTCGCAGCACCATGCGATCTGGCTCTGCTACCTGTATATTTGCTGTTTCGTCCATATTGCCTGCAAAAATACAAAATATATTCAAATAATGGTTGATGATTTATGATTTATTAATTATAAATTTCACATTGAAGGCTTTACGTCTCAGGATGGCGACGTTCAAGGAATGCAAATAAATTCAAATTTATTTTGCGTTCCGCCCGATTTGCACTACCTTTGCAGCCGAAATGATTAAGTTGATACAAAATTGGTTGACGATATTCGGTAAGTTCCTCATCCTGATGGGACGCACCTTTTCCATTCCTGAGCGTTTTCGAATGTTCTGGAAGCAGTATGTCAAAGAGATGGCTCAATTGGGCATTGACTCTATCGGCATCGTATTGCTCATCTCTTTCTTTATTGGAGCCGTCATTTGTATTCAGATGAAGCTTAACATTCAGAGTCCATGGATGCCCCGCTGGGTCAGCGGCTATACGACACGTGAGATCATGTTGCTGGAATTTTCCAGTTCCATCATGTGCTTGATTCTCGCAGGAAAGGTAGGCTCGAATATTGCTTCCGAGATAGGGACCATGCGTGTTACACAACAGATTGATGCGCTCGACATTATGGGTGTCAACTCAGCATGCTACTTGATCCTACCTAAAATTCTGGGGATGCTGACCATCATGCCACTATTGGTTATCTTCTCTTCAGCGATGGGTATTGTAGGAGCTTATGGGACTGCCTATATCGGGCAAATCATAGTTCCTGATGACCTGACACTGGGACTGCAACACTCTTTCCAGCCTTGGTTCGTGTGGATGAGTATCATAAAAAGTCTTTTCTTTGCCTTTATCATCTCTGCAGTACCTTCCTATTTCGGATACACCGTGGAGGGAGGCTCCGTAAATGTGGGCAAGGCTTCTACGAATGCCGTCGTTTCTTCGAGCGTACTCATTCTCTTTAGTGACGTATTCCTAACACAACTGTTGTCATGATAGAAGTAAAGAACCTATATAAAAGTTTCGACCAGCTCGAAGTATTGAAAGACATCAATACAGTGTTTGAGGATGGAAAGACGAACCTCATTATCGGACAAAGTGGTAGTGGAAAGACGGTGCTTATGAAAAACCTCGTAGGACTCCTGGAGCCTACCAGCGGACAGATTCTCTACGACGGGCGCGACTTTGTACAGATGTCGAAACAAGAGAAAGTACACATGCGCCGTGAAATGGGAATGATTTTCCAAAGCGCAGCGCTGTTCGACTCATTGACCGTACTCGAAAATGTGATGTTCCCCTTGGACATGTTTTCCTCCATGAACCTGCGAGAGAGGCAACAGCGGGCTATGGACTGTCTGGACCGTGTGAACCTGGTGGGTGCGCAAGAAAAATATCCCGGGGAGATCTCCGGTGGTATGCAGAAGCGCGTAGCCATTGCCCGTGCCATCGCCTTAAACCCCAAATATTTGTTCTGCGACGAGCCCAACTCTGGACTTGACCCTAAGACTTCACTTGTCATCGACGAACTGCTACACTCCATTACGCAAGAGTTCAACATGACAACCATCATCAACACACACGATATGAACTCGGTGATGGGTATTGGCGAGAATATCATTTTCATCTACGAAGGTATAAAGGAATGGCAGGGGGTGAGCAGCCAAATCATGAATTCAACCAATAAGAGGCTGACTGACTTTATCTTTGCCAGCGACTTATTGAAAGAAATGCGCGAGGCTGTTACCAACCAGCATCCATCAGATTGACAAATGTCAAAAATTAGACTGTTTGCGCACACAAAACGGTTTCCTTTATTGCACAAGTACAAAAAAGATAGTACCTTTGCATCGACAAAAAGATAAAAAGGATAACTATTAAAGTAAAAGAAAAGAAAAACAATGATGAAAAGATTAATAAGCAAATGGCTCAAGAGTGAAGCTTACACAGAATATTGCTTGAATATGGCAAGAATGTATAACTACAGAGCTGCAAATTAAATAAACGGATTGATTCACTAAGAATTCAATCCGTTTTTCTTTTCTCCTTTTTCAGGCTCTATCTCATCTATTTCAAAAGCCACAACCCGTCCTGTTCCACCATGGGAACGGCAACCTCCTCCTTTATGGAATCATTGAAGCAAAGAATCAGGAAAGCGTAAGTAAAACCCTGTACCGTATCCTGACGGGCTACGTTATCTGAGATACGGACCTCACGAATACCTCCATGCTTCTCGTTGATCTCGCTGACAAACTGCTCATAGACTTTCTTCATCTGGGCACGGTAGATGGCAGGCAGGCTGTCTGCTCCTACTCGTGCATTCAGAAATGCCTCGGGATTATCCTTCAAAAGGGTGAAATATTCTTGAGCTGCCTTGGCTGCTTTTTCCTCTGGGGTTGCACCTAGTGAACAAGCCGAGAGCAGTACAAAAACGATGGCTATGTATAATAAATTTTTCACTTCTGACGAATAAACACATTAATTGGAGTACCTGTAAGTGTCCAATTATCGCGCATTTTGTTTTCCAGGAAACGTCGATAGGGCTCCTTGACATACTGAGGCAGATTAGCATAGAACACGAAAGTCGGAATCTGTGTATCCGGAACCTGGGACACATACTTAATCTTGATATACTTTCCCTTAATGGATGGTGGTGGTGTAGCCTCAATGATGGGCAACATCACTTCATTGAGCTTAGATGTTCCAATCTTTATCTTACGATTCAGATATACCTGCTTGGCTGTTTCCAACACTTTGAAGATACGCTGCTTAGTGACTGCAGAAGCAAAAATAATGGGAAAGTCAACAAAAGGAGCCATACGCTGACGAATAGCATTCTCAAAAGTCTTGATGGCTTCTTGTGATTTTTCTTCTACCAGATCCCATTTATTGACGACAACCACCAATGACTTGTTATTCTTCTGAATGAGCTGGAAAATATTCATGTCTTGCGACTCAATACCACGTGTAGCGTCAATCATCAGAATACACACGTCACTGTTTTCTATAGCACGGATACTACGCATCACACTATAGAATTCCAGGTCTTCTGTCACCTTATTCTTGCGACGGATTCCTGCCGTATCCACCAAGTAGAAGTCAAATCCGAACTTATCGTATTTTGTATAGATACTATCGCGCGTCGTACCTGCAATGTCTGTCACAATATTGCGATCCTCACCGATAAAGGCATTGATGATGCTCGACTTACCGGCATTCGGACGTCCGACCACTGCAAAACGAGGGGTGCCGTCCTCAACGTCATCCACCTCATCGGTCTTCAACGTTTTAACAACATAGTCTAACAGATCGCCGGTTCCTGATCCAGTAGCCGCACTGACACAATAGGGGTCGCCAAGTCCTAGCTTATAAAACTCATACTGCCCATAGAGGTCCTTGCCGTCATCGGCTTTATTGGCCACCAGTACAACAGGCAGCTTCGAACGGCGCAGAATCAAAGCAACATCTTCATCGAGATCAGTCAACCCGTTTTTGATATCTACCAGAAAAAGCACCAAATCGGCTTCTTCCGTAGCCACAATAACCTGTTTACGGATTTCCTCCTCAAAGATATCGTCGCTATTGACAACCCAGCCACCTGTATCAACTACAGAGAATTCACGACCATTCCACTCGCACTTACCATACTGACGGTCACGCGTAGTGCCGGCCTCGTCACTCACGATAGCTTGGCGTGAGTTCGTTAGCCTGTTAAACAAGGTGGACTTACCAACATTCGGGCGTCCTACTATCGCTACTAAATTTCCCATAGTCAAGCCCCCTGAGTTAGGGGGTTAGGGGTCTGAACAAGCGTTTATCAAACCCATTAATGATTATCTTTGGAGTCTGCGCTTGTTCAGACCCCTATATCCCCTAACTTAGGGGATCCATATACCCAAAAGAATCCAGTTCGCGCTGATTAGAGCGCCAGTCTTTATCAACCTTCACAAAGGTTTCCAAGAAGATGGGCTTTGCAAAGAATTTCTCCAACGACTTGCGAGCCTCAGTAGATACCTTTTTCAGTGCAATGCCCTGGTGGCCGATAATAATTCCTTTCTGGGAGTCGCGCTCCACATAGATGATGGCATTGATATGAATGTTCTTCTCCGTCTCCTTGAAGCGTTCCACGCGCACCTCGACAGAATAAGGAATTTCTTTATCATAGTAGAGAAGTATCTTCTCGCGGATAATCTCTGAAACAAAGAAACGGGCAGGTTTGTCGGTCAGCTGGTCTTTGTCAAAAAAAGCGGGACTTTCAGGCAGAAGTTCCTGAATGCGCTTCAGCAACATATCCACGCCAAACTTGTTCTTGGCCGAGATAGGCAGAATCTCCGCGTTGGGCAGCAGCGTATGCCATTTCTCAACGATAGCAGCCAACTTAGCCTGACTACCCCCCTCGCCCTTTGGAGAGGAGTCGGGGGTGAGGCTATCAATCTTATTAATCAGCAACAGCACAGGAATGGTCATTTTCTGCACCTTCTCCAGGAAATCCATATTTTTCTCTGGATTCTCCACCACATCAGTAACGTACAGCAACACATCGGCATCCTGTAGTGCTGACTCTGAGAAAGCCAGCATAGACTCCTGCAACTTGTAATTGGGCTTAAGAACACCTGGCGTATCAGAAAAAACTATCTGCATATCGTCCGTGTTGACAATACCCATGATACGATGGCGCGTGGTCTGTGCCTTGAAAGTCGCAATCGAAATACGCTCACCAACCAACTGGTTCATGAGCGTACTTTTACCTACATTGGGATTTCCAACGATATTTACAAATCCTGCTTTATGCATTATTCACTTTTCACTATTCACTTTTCACTTCCATCATACGCCCACTTGTAGTAGCTTGCTCCATGAACGAAACCAGCACCAAAGGCGGTCATGATAATATTATCACCTTTCTTTAACAGGTGTTCATTCTCCCAAAGTGCCAAAGGAATCGTAGCAGCTGATGTGTTACCGAAATGCTCGATATTAACCATCACTTGCTCCATGGGAAGCTCTAATCGTTTTGCTACGGCCTCTATGATGCGCATGTTAGCCTGATGGGGAACTACCCATTGGATATTATCCTTGTTCAGACCATTGCGTTCTGCAATAAGCGCACAGTCGTCACTCATATTGGTCACAGCATAACGGAATACGGTACGACCCTCCTGATACAGATAGTGCAGACGATGATCGACTGTAAAATGACTGGGAGGACATACGGAGCCACCTGCTTTCAAGTGAAGGAAAGGAAGGCCTTTTCCGTCTGCGCGGAAATAGGAATCCATCACACCGATGTTCTCTTCTTCGGTACCCTCTACCAGAACTGCTGCAGCACCATCGCCAAATAACGGACAGGTGGCACGGTCCTTATAGTCAACGACCGACGACATCTTGTCTGCGCCTATCACTATAATTTTCTTATAGCGTCCACATTGTATCATGGAGGCAGCGACATCGAGCGTATAGAGGAATCCACAGCAAGCAGCCCAAAAATCAAAGGCAAAAGCATTCTTAAGCCCTAATTTGCCTAGCACGATGCTGGCCGTAGAAGGAAACTTATAATCAGCCGTCGATGTAGTGACAATGACTGCGTCGATGGTATCAGGATCTGTACCAGTACGCTGCATCAACTGCTTGGCAGCCTTGCGAGCCATATAGCTGGTACCGAGTCCTTCCTCCGTCAGAATACGGCGTTCTTTGATGCCGACGCGAGTCATAATCCACTCGTCATTGGTGTCAACCATACGAGACAGCTCTGCATTATTCAGAACATAATCAGGTACGTAGCCACCAACACCGGTGATTATAGCATTGATTTTACTCATTATTCAGCTGCTTCGTCCATAACGATGGCGATCTTGCCACGATAGTATCCACAAGTGGGACATACTGTGTGATAGATGTGATAAGCTCCACAGTTAGGGCATACTGCCAATGTGGGAGCTACTGCCTTGTCATGGGTACGACGCTTTGCGGTACGAGTGTTTGATTGTCTTCTTTTAGGATGTGCCATAATTCTATAAACTTTAAACTTTTAACTTTAAACTTTTAACTTCTTCAGTGCTTCCCAGCGTGGGTCCATTTGCCCTTCCTCCTCTTCGCTGCTTCGGACAGCGCCGCTCAACTCTTCCAGTTTCTGCGTCATCACACTATTGCATTTTCCAGGTGCATGAACGTGCTTGATGGGTATGGCCAGCATAATAAACTCATAAATGAACCACGACATGTCGAGCATTCCTTCGTTCTCGTCAATGGTCACGGTGTCATCCTCTTCGCTGTATGTGTCGCCCAGCTTTACCATCAGACGATTGTCTGCTAATATAGGCTGCTGCATGTCTTCCAGACAGCGGTCACAACTGACAGTCACCTCGCCTTCGGTATGAAACAGGAGTTCGAAAAAGCCGGCCATCTTGCGTATAGACACCGACACATGCAATGCTCCGTGTTCCAATTGCGAGCCGTCCAGAGCCTGAAAGAAACTATCCGTAAGGTCGAAATCAAGGATGTTTTCCTCCTCTTTCAACCCCTTCAAGTCAATCTTCAAAGCATCCAAACAACACATAGTCACACTTTTAGGCTGCAAAGGTACAAAGAATTTATGAATTAAGAATTAAGAATTAAGAAAAATTTCGTATTTTATTGAAAATCATCATATAGCAGAGGGGATTATTGCACACACCGACCATGTTGTGTGCAATAATTACTTCTTCATCTCTATCCTGAAGGTAGTACCCTTGCCCATCTCCGACTGTTTCACGAAGATACGACCTTTATGATATTCCTCCACGATACGTTTTGCCAGCGAAAGACCCAAGCCCCACCCTCTCTTCTTGGTGGTAAACCCTGGAGTAAAGACACTGCCAAGGTCTTTCTTCTTGATACCCTTGCCCGTATCTTGTACTTCTATAATAACCTCAGAAGGATCATCAAACAAGCTCAAGGTAATAGTACCTTTTCCTTCCATCGCATCAACAGCATTTTTGCAAAGATTCTCGATAACCCATTCAAACAAGGACGCATTCATGCGAACCTTCACATCATGGTCGGGCAACAGGCAAATCATCTTCACCTGACTGGATGTCCGGCGGTCCATATAGTCAACGACATGCGTCAACACCTCATTCATTGATGCCTCCACAGGTTCCGGCAGCGATCCTATCTTCGAGAAACGCTCGGCTATCAGTTGCAAGCGTTTTACGTCCTTATCCATTTCCGGCAACAAGTCATCGTCGGGATATTGCTCCTTCAGCATCTCTACCCAAGCCATCAGGCTCGACACAGGAGTTCCCAGCTGATGGGCTGTCTCCTTCGACAATCCCACCCACACCTTATTCTGTTCGGCACGCTTTGACGACAGAAGTGCGAAAATGGCGACTACCACGAAAATCAGCACAATGCCTAACTGCACGTACGGCCATGCGGACAGACGCTTCAGCATCAGCGACTCGTCGTAGCACACCAACTGACCATCCACACGGATAGTATCACCTGCCTGTATCATGCGCCGTGCATAACTTTCCAGTCGCGTAGTATCGTCTATGTTACGGAAGTCCGTAACCTGACCATCCTCATTCATGACGATGACAGGAATGGTGTTGTTACCCTCCATGACGTTAAGCACCAGCGTAAGGTCCGTCGTCTCGTCAGCAGCATTCAGGGCATGAAGAGCCTGCGCCCACACCTCCATACGGTTATGCTCCTCTATCGAGAGGTCACGCACCAGGAAATGCGACACCAACAGGGAAGCCACAGCAATCATTAGCGCTGCAACCACCAAGACTATCTTGATTCGACGTATCTGGTCAGTCCATTGCATACAATACAATAACGTAACAACCTTATAATTATTATATCACAATAAAAAGCTGCCGAGGCACCATGTTTGATGTCTCGGCAGTTCTATCGTCTAACATTTATGTCACCGCGGCTGCAGGTCTGCATATTCTACTGCGACATTGGGGATGCACGGGCACGCCTTCTGCGGGTTCAGGTCGTGATGACCGACAATCAGCGCACTGGGGTATCGCTGGTGCAGTTTCTCCAGCAAATGGCGCAGGGCTATCCGTTGTTCCGCGGTACGCGTGTCGGCCGGTCTGCCGCGGATGTCCAGCCCGCCCTCATAGCAGATGCCAATGGAGTGGGCGTTGTGGTGCTGGCAGTGGGCCCCCGTGAGCCATTCCGGTCGGCCTTCCTCGATCTCTCCGTTACGACGGATGACGTAGTGGTAGCCTATTCCGAGTTTCCAGCCGCGCTGGCGGTGCCACGTATCTATCTGGGCTGCCGAACTGGTCTGGTCGGGGCGCACTGCCGAGCAGTGAATCACTAACAGGGTAATACGTCGCATGACTGTACTAACACTGTTGAACTAATGGCTGTCAGAATCGTAATGATGATCTGCACAATGCTCTTCCACGTTTCCTTCTTCATAATTATTCACTTTTCACTATTCACTTTTCACTTTTCACTTTTCACTATTCACTTTTCACTTTTCACTATTCACTTTTCACTAGGGCGAAGCCCGCTCACTCTTCACTCTTTAAGTCTCATCGCCACCACCCTGGTTGTCATTGTTGTTTGGGTTGTCGTCACTACCATTCGTGGTACCGCCACCTGTTGAATCCG
The DNA here is from genome assembly GCA_902770195.1 of uncultured Prevotellaceae bacterium. Lineage (GTDB taxonomy): Bacteria > Bacteroidota > Bacteroidia > Bacteroidales > Bacteroidaceae > Prevotella. The sequence goes on along the minus strand of CACXSA010000005.1, from coordinate 15,693 downwards.
TAGTACCGCCCTCGCTACCGGAATTCGTAGTACCGCCCTCACTGTCCTCAATCTCGCCGCTATCGCCCGATGTCACGCGTTTCAGCACGTTACCATCCTCGTCGAGACAGGTAATCTGGATGGAGGTTTCCTTCAGTACGTCCTTCATCTCCGACGAGGGAGTGAACACGATGCGGCGGGTGCTGATGAGACCGGTCTTCACGTCCTCCAGGTCCTCTACCGCCTTTGCACGGACACCGAAGCGCATGGTACCCAGACCTGGCAGGGGCACGGAGTGACCTTCGGTGGCCCAAGCACGGATGACCTCGCCGGCAGCATCCCATGCCGCCTTCAGTACGGCCTCAGAGACTCCCGTATGGGCGGCTGCCTCCTTGAACACTTTCTTCTCGCTGATGGGGATGTAGAGATCGGGACGCATCACGAACTTCTTCACTCCCGGATTCTTGCCGATTTTAAGCTCCCGGCGCTGAGCAATCACTTTAATTGCCATAACTGTTTGTTTTTTAAATAGTTGATAATAAGTATTAATCGTCGCAAATGTTACTATTAACCCCAGCAATTGCAAGTATTAATGCTCGCAATCCGTACCACCTGGACGACAATGCAAAGGTACTATATGGCGCAGGTCACTTTGTCGCCGTTGGTCGCCGTTGGTCGCCAATCCTCTGCGCGTTAACTTTTTTTAGCGTCCGCATCCCTACTCTCTACCTACGGCTCACAAAGAAACTTCACAATCAGCCTAACTTGCTCCGACGAATAAGAATGGCGGTTGATGTTCCAATGGGTGTGCGCCAGCGCCTCCACCAGTTCAGGACACCCTTTGATGTCATGGCGCAAGTTCTTCAGTGCCGACTTGATATTCTGCGTCTCGGGCCAGTAGAGTCGTGCCAGCTCACGTTTGCTATATCTGCGTTCTTCTATCATGCTTTTTCCTTTTTTTGGCATTTTGTACTTTATAGATGACGGATGACGGATGACAGATAGATTTATGGAATTATTACGCGTACCGCATACGCGCGGTACGCGTAGGTTTTCCCGTTTTCATCTGTCATCTGTCATCCGTCACAGCTAATGTCTTCATGTGTTCGCTGATTTCCACGCCTGACCGCCGCACCACCACGTAACCACGCGAATGGGCAAAACGCTTGGGCGTAAAGCCCAGATCGGCAAAGGCACGCCCTATCATGACGGGATTCAGCTTCTGCGTAGTGTTGCCACCTATAATCTGCAGCGCACAACCTGTTGGCATAAACTCGCCCGCCTCATAGTCACGGGGCTTGCGGAAGTACATATCCACCAGTTCACGCTCCAGCCGCGGCGTCTCAAACTGTTCGTTGTGCATGCTGAGCCGCTGGATCTCTGCCTGTGAGAACCAGTATTGGAAGCCGTCACGCCACAGACGGTACGCCTGGGCGTAGATGCCCGCATAGTTCAGGGGGAACTGGCGCGGACTGGAGATGCTCTCCACCTCGAAGGGCAGCCACCGGCGGTTTCCCGTGGCGTCGGAGAGGAACTGCACGTTATTGCCCGTGCCGCAGAACGAGGCGAGGTGCCGTCGGTGCTCATGGTAGCGGCCATAGGCAGGGCGCTCATCCACCGAAGGCATCGTAACCACCGACTTCAGCTCGTTCAGCTCACGTCCCGTCATGGTGTCCAGCTCCTCGTAGCACAGCAGACCGTACTGCGTCAGCGACAGCAGGTCGTCCTTCGTGATGCGGCTGGCATTCGTCTTGATGCGGAAGTAAGGGCGAAGCTCGGGTGGCAGCAGGTAGGAGAACCACGTCGTCTTGTACGAGCCCTGAGCACCGATCAGCACCAGTATCACGTTGTTCACCACATGCGCATCGAGCCACCCCGCCACCATGCCTACCAGCCATTTCTTCAGACACTGGCAGAACAGCAGCTGCTCCTCCACCCCGCCCTTCACGATGACCGTCATCGCCAGCTCCAGGATATAGTCGCCCCTGTCCTCGCTCCACGGCGGCAGGCGCGTCAGGTAGAACCGGAACGGGTCGTAGTCGGCAACATAGTCCGACTCTATCACGCGCTGCATGTCCTGCACCCGCACCTGTTTCTGTTTCGACATCTCCGCCCACAGCGAGTTCACCGCACGGTCGGTAATCGGCTCCCATGACGACGGGGCTTCGTCGGAATACTCCGTGGGCCAGCAGCACTCCACGCGCCCCGTCACCACATTGTGGCGCAGCAGGATACGCTCGTCCAGAAATGCCCGGATGTCAGCCACCGTCGCCATCTGTTCCTGCCAGTTCTTCTTGTGTTCCTTAGGACCTTTCGTGTCCTTTTTCGTCTTCTTTGTTTCCATAACGGAGGCAAAGATACGACAAAGAAAGGACTAATACATCTATACTACGACATTTAAACTATACGAAAAGTATACTTTTACGTTCAAATATCACACTTTATTGTGATTTTGCTTGGTAGTTTCAATTCTTTTATTTATTTTTGCAGCAAAATCACAACTTATTGTGAATGTCTGAGAACTTATATGGATGCAAAAGAAATCGGAATCATCATCAAGGAGAGGCGGAAGCATCTAGGCGTGAACCAACAGACCCTTGCAGATTTGGCAGGTGTAGGACTGAACACATTAGTAGCCATCGAGCGTGGAGAGGGCAATCCACAACTCTCTACCCTGTTGACCGTTTTCGATACGCTTGGATTACAGATGGATATCAAGTTAAAGACTTTGGATTATGAGACAGTGTAAGGTATTTGTTCACGATGTGGAGGCTGGTATCCTGCAGGAAACAGATGACCGTCAGTATATCTTCTCTTATAAAGATGGGTATGCAGGCGCCCCTGTCTGTATTGCCATGCCCTTACGTACAGAGCCATATCGTAGTGACCACCTGTTCCCCTATTTTTTCAACATGCTCTCCGAGGGTGCCAATCGTCAGACACAGTCTATGTTGCTGCATATCGACGAGAACGATGACTTCGGCATCCTTTTGGCAACAGCTCAGCTGGATACGATAGGCGCCGTAACCATAAAACCCATAGACTGATGGAAACACTGACTGTTTGTCCCTCCACATTGGCAGAAGGTTTTGATACCTATTCGCCCACTGCCCGCAAATTGTTGTTTGATGGTAAGGTAGTTTCACATATCCTTCCTTTCGATAGTCCCAACAACGAGAATTCCGATACAGAGGAGTATGCCCGTCATGTGGGAAGAATATCGCTTTCTGGCGTACAGCCCAAGGCAAGTTTAGTACTAAATACTGACGGACATCTCGTCAGGCCCTCAGACGGAGAGCGTGGTCAGTATATCCTGAAGCCGGCCCCTTCATCATATACCCTGATGGAGCGAAAATACTGCCCTGCCAATGAGCATCTAAGCATGCAGATAGCAGCACAGGTCTATCATATTGAGACTGCATCCAATGGACTCTGCTTCTTTCGCGATGGCGAGGCAGCTTATCTGACACGCCGTTTCGATGTGGCTCCCGATGGTGGTAAATACCAACAGGAAGACTTAGCCTCGCTGGGAGGACTGACCAAGGCCAATGGCGGTAGTGACTATAAATACAGTAACCTGAGCTATGAAGAATGTGCAGAAATCATTCGAAAGTACACCAAAGCAGCTCCTGTTGAAATACTGAAGTTCTTTCGCATCGTGGTATTCAACTATCTGATATTGAACGACGATGCCCATCTGAAGAACTTCTCACTGATGAACCGAGGCAATGGAGAATATCATTTGACGCCAGCCTATGACTTGATTAACACAAGCCTTCACCTGTATGAGCCACGTATCTTTGCACTCGACAAAGGACTGTTCCGCGAGGGAATGCAGTTCTCAGACACCCATACCGTCAGTCGTAAGGATTTTGAAGAGTTCGGACGTCGCATCGGCCTTTCTCCTCGTCTCGTCAAACGTGAACTAGATATCTTCGCAACTGAGCATCCCCTCGCCCATGAACTTATAAACCGCTCTTTCCTTTCTGAACAGTTGAAGCGATATTATTGGCAATCATACAATTACCGTAGAACGACATTAACCCCCTATCATGGTGAATAAGTGGTGTATTCGCTACGATAGTTTTTTAATTGCTGGTAAAGCGTAGCGAAGCTGCGGCTTAGGTTGGAATGATCTGCAAGATAACGAGCCAGTTGGCTCAACGAAACTTGCAGAGCCCCTAAACCATCAAGTTCGCATAAGTCGCGATAAACCTTATTTGAATAAATCCGGTTCTTGTCGAACTCGAAATGCACCATGGCAAGGGCATCCACCGACGCGTCATCGTCAATAAGGAAAGGCCGCCATTCGTCAATGACCTTCCTCAGCTCACCGTGGAAGTTATCACGGAACAGGGCCGACAGCGGTGTGTCTTTCTCGAAAACGGGATCTGCTGCTGACGGCTGATCATCCGCAACTACTTTATTTTGAAGTGCCTTAACCCACTTATCGCCATAGAAGTTCTGGTTGTCCACATGATCCACGTGGAGACTGCCTTTTTCGTAGATGTTTAATACTATGCTGCCTTGATGGTTACTGTCTGCCTGGTGCAGCTTCTCAAGCAGACGATTTAGTAATGCGACTATTTCGTCGTCATTGAATTCCATATTTACGTTTTCCGTTTAATTATTGATGATAAACATATATAATACGCCGTGAGGCGAGAGAGAGAAAAACAACGGAGGAACGTGGGCGAATAGGATAGTATATAACAGCAAAATCTCTCGGGTTTCCGCAATGACCCATGAACAAATGCCTTTACTACCAATGCCCACGTATCCGTTGCCGTATACGTGAGCCGGCAGCCAACTTGCTTTGCTCATGTCTTTAGAATTGCGGTTCGAGAGACTTACATAAGCTGCGGTTGCTTTTTCTTCATATATGTATTCGGTTGCAAAATTACTAAAAATCTTGCATCTTCTGACACTTTTTACAAATTATTTTATGGGCTCATCATGTTTCTGATACTAATAAGGTTGATTATGATGACTGTTTACAGGTTGACAGTCTGACTGGTTACTTGTCCGTTGACATTCATATAGAGTACATACTGTCCACGGCGGAGGCCATCGCAGAGGATGGTCATCTGGCAGTGGTCGCCCGTTTGTCCCGTCTGGGACTGCAGGCGATAGACGACACCGGAGGTACTGCAGACCATTGCCGTGACGGTGGCGTCCTGCTGGAGGGTATAGCCGACGGTGATGGTGTTATTGTTAACTACAACATTCAGGTCCTGCAGAATGTCGTCAACACTTTTCTTTCCGTCCTCTTTGTCTGGTGAGTTGCCGTTCTCTGTTCCGGAGCCATTGCTTTCGTTGTCAGCCAACAGTTTGCGGGCCTCTTCGTTCTCGGGGTCATACAACTGCTGCTGGTCCTCAGGGGCGCAGTAGAAGGCTTCCGTTGTCCATGGCTTCTCACCCTTATAGCCCGTAGAGATGACTTCCAATACGGGATAGCGGTAGCCTGCTGCATACCAGCGGTAGGTGTCTGTCTCGATGACGAGCGTGTCCATCGCGATACCCTGTCGGATGCTATCGACGGGGAATTTGATGCTGTCGACGACGGCCTTCAACATCCGCTCCCTCTGCACCTCAGGAAAGAAACGGGCAGAGGTCAGCTTGGTGCTGTGTACACGGGATACATGGCGCAGGGTGTCGCCCGATGGCAACAGCATCGAGCCTGTGCCGTCCACCGCCACGCGATAAGTGCCGAAGGTATGCGAAAAGACCTTCTCGCAGTAGACCGACGTGCCGTGGAACTGCCCCTCATAATGGTCACCATATACCAAAGGCATACGTAGCAGAAGCTCCGGCTGGTCGTACTCCACCTTCAGCAGATTGTTCTCAAACCCCGTCAGCAGCAAGGCTGCAGGTTCTGAACGATAGTAGTCCCGTGTGCCTCGCTCTGTCCCAATGACGACCCCTTTGCGACTATCCTCCTCGGTGTAGTCGGCGGTGAGCGTCCACTTAGGCAGTTCCACCTCGCTCAAATCCCAGACAAGGTCTTGCCCCGTGCTATCGACAGCGGCATATTCCACCTGGTGTTTCTTCACTTCATCGTTGGCCCTCACCTGGTGCGACCCTTTGATGTTCTGGGCATTGGCAATGGTAGTAAGCAATGCCAGTGCTATGATTATTGATATTTGTTTCATGTTTTACATTTCTTTGATGAGTAATTGATATGGATTCCCTCCTACATTCTTCCCATAGACCAGAGAGAGCCTGATCAACCATAATTATTGTAATATGTCATCATACTTCGTAAACCTTTAATGTTTTATAACAGATCAGAGATTGCAACGCCACACTCTCGAAGAGAGAGTCCCCTGATCTACGTATAAATGATCAGTAGAACCGACCCCATGATCCCCTTAATCCCCTCTTTATATTATTCCTGTTAGTTTCCCCCATTTTCCTGATTTGAAATCGGTATTTTCCAAGTCTTCAAGAATTTTGGGAAGATCGTCATAATACATTTTAGTATTGGGTTCGCCCCTTCCCATCATAAAATCAATCCTAAGAAGAATAAGTTCTTTTACTTTATCATAATCTGATGGAGCAACTATTTTAGTTGCTATTAAATAACGAATAACCCATTCAAATCCTGTATCTGGAAATTCTTGCTTACCTTTGAGAACATCTTCAATACGATATTCATAATAGGCTTTTAGGGTTCCATATTTGGGAAAAACTAAATTTGCATTTTCGATAACTACATGATGTAAAGCCTGAAGATCCTTATTGTAGTCTTTACGATTTTCTAGAAAGCAGATTTCATCAGTAGCATTAATCATATTCCCTGTAAAGCCGATACTATCAGTGTCCCTTTGGTCTTTTATTGTTCTTTTTGAATACTTCTCAAACCATTTATGAAGAATATTAAATCGTATATCATAAACTGGACGAATTTCAAGAGCTATATCATCTCTCTGCATGTCATAACCATTATGATACCAAAATACAACTCTTTTATATCCATACTCTGTCTTGCAAATGATAGAATTATCACTTTTCTTAATTATATAATCCTTAAAAAAAGCATCAGAAGCAATTGCTTCAATAATGCATAACACATCTTTTTTATTCATAATGTTTCCAATTTTTATCACTTATATTTATACTTTACTTCGTACTCGTCAACTTGAATCGTTTGTCCCTTTTCCAGTCCTATATCTTGATTATTAGACCTTACTTCAAAGTCTTGATTTCCAGATTCCACATGCTCTCTAGCTGTCCTTTGACCTTTTGACAATTTAGAAGTACCTTGTCTAAGTTTTGTTTCAGTAATTTTATATTTCCCGTTGCTTTTTTTTGTTAGTTGATCGGCATTAGTACGATTACCATTTATATTTCCTTTACCATTTTTAGGTACAAGTCTAATTTGACTTGCCACTTTTTCACCTTTGGATTTAGCTTCATTCAGACTTACCTTTTCAAAATTTTTCCCTTCGGTAATGGCCTTTATATTTCGCAATCCTCGCCCAGCCTCTACAGTATGAGCAACCTTTCCCCCTGCTCTTACCGCCATTCCAGTACCTGTCAATCCAGGTATTGCAGCAGCGGTGACATCTGCAACAAGGGCGCTTTTTGTTGTATTGCTGACGCTGCCTGTACTGAAATATTGGGTAGCTGCATCGGCTACATCGTATGCGATGAAAGCCAAATCCAGTACGGTATCCCATATCTTTCCGTCCTTGTCAACACGGATGATCGGATTGCTTCCGCAATAGGCGTATGGTGACGTCTTGTAGTCTTTCTCCGCCAGAGGGTCAATTGTTGTGAACTGTCCCCTTGCTCCGTCATAGTGCCTTGCCCCATAGTCGTACCAGTCGAGGCCGTGCATGCGGTCGAGCTCCTTGCCGTTGTACTTGAATCGCTGGGTGTCGCCATTGGTGCTCTCTCCCATCAGGCCACCGAATGGATAGTAGTGGTTCACCTGCTCTGCCGTACCGGAGGCGTTGCATACCACGCGGTTGTTGCCCAGGTGGTCCTTCAAATAGAAGTGGTACTGCGGCGTAGTACCACTGAAGGTGATATATCCGCCATCGACCAGAACCTGTGTCAATACGTTGTTCTCGTATATCATGCTGCCGCAGTAGTCCGTCGGGACAGGCGTGGATACAGGCGAGGTCTTGTAGCTGACTCTCAGCTTCTTGCCACCGGCACCATAGATATACGCGGCACTCCTGCCGTCGGAGTATGTGATACTCGTCGGCAAATTTAGTGAATTATATTGAATTGACGAAATATTCTTATTCAAATCTTTCGTCATGCTGCCGTTTTCGTCATATTCGTACTCCAAATCCTCATCGGCTCCGTCCCGGAAGTGGAAGGCTCCTGCATAATATGGCCCGCTGACGGCATCGTCGGCCTTGATGAGCTGATTGCCATTATAGGTAAAGCTCAGGTCGTCAACCAAGCCATAGCTACTATTGTCCTGCAAGCCATAGCGTTTCAGGGTAAGCATATTGCCCATGTAGTCGTAGGAATATTCCGAGTTGAAATGACCATTGAAGACATCACTCTCCAGATAAATGGCGTGTGTGAGCCGTGACTGCATGTCATAATAGAACCTATAACCTCGTTGCACATTATCTGGGGCCTTCCAGTCCATAGCCGAGATATTGCCTGAAAAACATGGATTGTTGCCATTGTGGCTCTCGTCATAGTACAGTGCCTCGCTGAACAGCGTGCCTGTTGTGACGGTCTTCAGCCACGAGCGCACGTTATAGGTGTAGCCGGTGGTGAGCGTGCCGTTGGATGTGCAAGAGGCCAGCTGCCCCAGGTCGTTGTAGGACTTCGATTCCAGCGTGACAGTACTGTTATTGTCAAGCTTGTGGGTTTTTGTTATCAGCCGTCCTGCATGGTCGTAGCCATAGGTGTAGACCTGCGTGTGAGACTGTCCAGATGCAGAATGGTCATGCCTAAGTTTCAGTACACGGTCCGTGAAGTCGTATCCGGTATATATGGCCTCAGTACCGCCCAGGTGGTTTGTGGAGCGCGTCTGTATGACACGTCCACGGTCGTCATAGTACATGGCTGCATAGTCATACCCCGTGATGCCTGTACTGCTAAAGCGTGCCGTAACGGTTCCCGTAAGGATGCCCTTGGGATTGCCTTGCCCGTTGCTCCCGTAGTCACCGGACGGCGGACCGGCATAGCTGAGCGACGATGGCACCCCGTTGCTGCCTATGAAGTTGTAGTCGTCGTAAAAGTTGACGGAATAGAGCGTGTCGCTGCTCAAAGTGATATTACTGAGAGTGTAGCCATAGTAGCTGTTCGTTGCATTGGTTCGTGTGGCCGTAACAACAGTGCCATGAAGAGGTTCGGCAGTGTATGTCATGCTGTTGTGACAGGTGCCGGTCAATACCGTGCGCCCGAAAACGTCGGGTATGGTATAGGTCCACTGTCCTGAAGCCCGCTGTACGCCCGTCTGCGAGAAGATGCACCGGTCTGCATGGTCGTAGATATAATAGACGGGATCGCATCCCGGCAGACGTTTGTAGATGCAGTTGCCACGGCCGTCATAACGGTACTCGTATGCATATTTCAGCATTTGGTCATGGGTAGGCGATATGCCTTGGGCAGATGTGAGATTAGTCTCAAAATAGTTGGCAGCGGCAGGCGGCAGTACAAAGCGCAGATTATTGCTGTCGTCATAGACATAGTAGGTGGCGATCCATCCGGAGACGGACTGCTGTCGCCTGACCACGACATTCCCGGTCATGTCGGCAAATTCCTGATGGATGACACCATCCTCGTCGGTGGTTTCCTTGATGAATTTTGAATTGCTAATGTAAGTAGTATAAAGCAGCGTGTTGCTTACCATAATCAGGTTCATGACCTTATATCTTACAACATCGTTGGCTTCAACAGCCTCGGTAAAAGTCCGTGCTTTCTGGTTCTGATACCATGCACTGCCGGGCTGGTACTGCTGCCTGACCTGTCCTAACGGTGTAGGTTCGTATTTTGAAGTGCTGTAAGGACAGCCATCGTTGTTGACAGTGCCGGCTGACGACTTCAGGGCAATGCTGTCCTGGCAGTTGCCTCCACTGCCTAATCCTGGCAGCCAGACCCGATAGGAGCGGCGGTGGCTGTCATACTCATGCAGGGTTACAAGGTCCTGGTGGCCGGGCGTGATGCCGACATCGACTTGCTGATAGACATCACCGATTCCGTTGTCATAGTCAATATGGTCAATCCACGCCGTGGCACTGGCGTTCGTCATGGTGCGAGTCCTGACATAGCTGTAGGCTGACGACTGAGCATGCAGCTGTATTGACAGGCAACAGCAAAGGCATAAAAATATGAATGTCTTTTTCATACTTAGTGCGTTATGGTATGATAGTTAAACTGTTTCAGTATTTGCTTGTTCGAGGGTGACATTACGTTTCCGACGTATCTGTAAACCTCTTTCAAACGTCCTAAGCCGTCGTAATCGTAATGTGTCCTGATGCCGGAAGGGTCGGTCTGTGAAGTTGTACCCACTAAAGGCGAATACGTCCATGTAGTCACCAAGGCATTGGGCAGGGCAATGCGCAGGTCAACGCCAGACTGCAAGGCAGCTGATACCTGTGATGAGGTGGCATTCTTGATTTCAGCAGTCAGGTAGCGGTCGTTGTGTCCCCACTGATAGACGGTATGCATACCGCTTCGGTCGACAATCTCTAGCGGATTGCCATTGGAAGAATAGGAAAGAACTTGCTGCTCTTCTTCATAGTTGCCCCCTATTCCATTGACAACCGACAGCTTGTAAAGCTTGGAGGGTAGAATGTTTCCATTAAATGCGGCATAGTCCTGTTTATAACCCGAGACATCGAATGTTCCCATACCTTGCTTTACGGTCCGGGACTGTAGTAATGCCGACATCATCTTACGGCTGACTAATTGCTGCACGACAGATGACGTGTCTGCCGGTGTCGGGTAAGTATAGGTGGTGGTTATATTTTGCGGACCTGTCAATGCTCTTGTGGTTACAAGTCCATATTCATTGTGGGATAGCGATTCGGTAGTGGTGAAAGTACCGTTTTGCCTATAGAGATGTGTCGTATGGGCTGTCATCCGGTAACTTGATATATACGTATATCTGCTTTGAAACATCATATTGCCATAAACATAAGTGGGATAATATCCGGGAAGATACTGTTCCGTAAATACATAATCAGAGTATCCCTCACCCAGATTGCCATAAACATACGTGTCACTTTGAACCAATTTGAACGTATTCGTATAGACAAGCTCATTGGAATAAGTAGATTTCTCTGTCAGATAGTCTTTCTGATAATTGTTTTCGTTAGCCCTCAAAACATTTCCGAAATAGTCAAGCCGGACATGGTAGGTGGAGTCACCCATATCGTCATAGATGTCATATTTATAGACTATTTTGCCCGTGGTTTTCTCTGGGGTGTTATCCATATACCCGATATCACCATGATATTCTGTGATTTGGGGATATACGACAGCATTGCGCCCGTTAAGCAGGGCGCGGAAGAATACCGGGCTAAACCTGCATTCCCATTTCCATTCCGACCAGGTATATGATGTGTAAAACTGGTTGGCATATCCAGATGTCTGTCCATTTGGTCCTAATCCGACTATCATGTTCTGCATGTTGGTAGGAAGACTGCCGTAAGTGCCGAAGCGGGCATAGGTCAATATGTTCGGGTCAACAACCGGTTCTCCAAAACCGATGTGCTGGTTGGTGTTATTACCAGCTATGCCTGGCAGATTAAGGTTCTGAAGATTTGCCTCATAATAGGTCGGACCATAACGGTACTGCTTGATGTCGGCTATTTTTCCATCCGATGTGTAATTCGTAATGGACTGAATTCTAAATCCGCCACCTTCTATAACACGCCGTTGCCGTTTGGTAGCAATATAGTCTCCATTGGCTGCCGTGGCTGTGACAAAGCGATGGTTCTCAAATTCAAACACTGTCCGCCCGCCTGTCGGGTATGTGATAGAACTGAGCACGCCATGACTTCCTGGTGAAAGGGCGTGACGGGGTTCGTTGACAGTAGATACACCCTGTATCTTTAATTTGCTGTAAGGACATGGGTCTGTCGGGTCTTTCGTGAGAACCGTGACAAGAGGTGAAGAATTGAGAAAAGAATTGTAGGACGTGTCAAATCCTGCATAGAAATTCATGTTGGCAACGTTGTAGTAATACAGATTGTCAGACCAGTTTCCCCAGTGGTCTGTTCCTATGAAAACGCCAATGCCACGATATGCAAAGTTGTAGACGAGCGAATCGGTGCTGTCCGTGCTGCCCTTAATCGATAATTTGGTGAGGTGGGCAACTGTCTTTCCTCGCACATCCTGTTTGCTATATGATAAATTGAAAACTTTTTTTTCTGCAGACTCACTTCTTACTTTAATATTCCGTAGATAATTGTAGTTGGAACTGCTTGACGTGTTCTCATAGTTAAAGGCTATAAATGAATGACCGAATGAGATGCTTGTCAGAAGCTTAATCCTAAAGTTACAAGCCGCACTTGTAAATGACGAAGAAACATACGCCTTGTTAGGATTATAAGGTTGGGGGTTAGGAGAATAGTGGTCTCCAACAGATAATATCGGCTCCTCAAATCCTTCACAGTGCTCTTGAATAATACTGGTTCCATAGGAAAAGAATATTGGAGCGGAAGAATTCGGCAGATCCATCCGGCTTAGGTACCAAGATGTCTTAGCTCCGATGTTGGAGTAATCTAAAGTGTAGTCTGCTATGTCAAAAGTGTATTTTACGCCATCTACGTCATAAAGAATAAAACTAGAAATATTACCCGTGGAATAGTTACACTGTATGTTCTTATATTTTGGGTCTGAAACCACATATTGGAGTCCTGTGTATTCATTATTACAGATACAAAATGAGAATGAGTTGCCATCTGGTAATTTGACATGGAAACGGTCGTATTCGAAATTATAAAGACTTAAGAGTTCATCAGCATTTTGCATGCCCGAATAATATTCATACAACTTATTGGTACTGAGATGAAAATCGAAATTCTCATCAGGTACTGAGTTGATGGTCCTTGAGATGCATGACCCAAGTGTCAGGGCCCAACCATGACCGGTAACGTCATAGTTGTAACCAGGTCTTAATGGCGTTGCGATATAGCGCAAAGCCAACGGCATCTTGTAGCCATAGTGGTCAATTTCAAATAGCGGAATGTTAATATCGGGAATACCTGAGGCATTATTCACCGAATAATCTCCTACACGTTTAAATGCTTCAGCCTGCGGGGTTGTCGGAATAGATGGAGTAAATACGGTGTAGTTGGATGTTCGCACAGCAATTGAATCATTCCATTTCTTGGTACTGTCATTATCTGCCGTTGGATCATTCTGCGCCCACGTATGTAATGGGACGCAGAATGATAAGATAGTGCAGAGCAATAATAAACACAAAGTGTTTTTCATACTTTATAATTCTATCCAACCAGTGAACAACCAGTAACCCATTCTAAGTTCGATGACATATTCACCAGAGAGAATTGACGGCAACGTAACCTGTGTCAAAGTAGAATAAACTACAGTAGAGTAAACTACCTCACCATCTTCATCCTTTATATTAAGGATATACTCTGGATGATCTGCCACAAAAGCCAAAGTGTGGTCCTCAAGATAAACTACAGGCGGACGCATAGGTGCCTTGGGACGATCATGTCCGATAGGCTTTTCATCAATAATACTCACAGAGAAGTCTATCGGACCTTCCGCAAAAACATACGTGCTCATCATCATAAAGCACAAAACAATTAAAACAAACTTTCTCATAATTTTACTTGCATTAAAAACAATGCTGCAAAAGTATGAGAATTTCAAATTTTAGCCAAAATAAGCGAATAATAAGAATTAAGTGGAAATTAAGTATTTCCCTGCTTTACGCTGTCTGTAAGGGCTTTCTGGAAGATAGAAAAATTAGTAGTATTTGTGTAATTCCTCTGAAAGTTCCTTTGCTCCACCCTTATTTTCATTAAAGATCGTACCTAATACCTTTGTACAAATCTGGGATACCCTTGGTTGAGAAATCTTTAGTAATACACTAATTTCTTTTGATTTGATACCTAGTCGAAGGAGCATGCAAACATTAAAATCATGCTCTCTTAGCATATACTTGTTTTCTAACAAGATGCCATTGAAATCAGGTAAGTTCTCGATAACCATGATACGAATCTTGCGAATCTGCTCTTTTGTCAAGGCCTTACATAACCTTTCACGTTCTTTCAATTCTTTGTAAATTTCAGAGTCTTGGATTTGCTGAGTTGTTGTCGCATGGTCTTGTCGCATCTTTTGTTGGCGATTCTCAATCTCAGATTTCAAGTGTTCTATTTCGCATTCTTTTTCGGTAATGAGCTCTTGATAGTCATTAGAATGTTCGCGAAGTTGCATGATTTCCGACTGTGCCTTTTCAAGACTTGCAAGATTCTGAATATATCTCAGCTTTTGTTTACGCTTTTCAGAAATCATCAGATATATGATAACAGCAGTAATTAGAACAAACAACACAAATATTCCAAGAATAATTCGTTTCTTATAGGCCTCTTGCAGCGCTTTCTCTCGTTCTTGATTCGCTATCTCTTGATGACGAGAATAGTCGTACATGGCCTGAATCCGTTCAATGGTAGCCGTTGCCTGTTGCGCATACATGGAATCATTCATGGCATAGGCATAACGATAGTATTTGGCAGCCGAATCAGGTTGATGGCGTTGTTCATAAACCATAGCTAAGCCATAGGCTCCAGCATTCTGATTATTTAAATCCCTGCCGTCCTGAAGTTCCTTACGGAACCAATATTCCGCAGAATCCAGCATGTTCCTTGTTAAATAGAGTTTGCCCTTAACATTATAATAGATTTCTCTTCCCTCTTGGATATTCCCTTCTTCATCAAAAAAGCCTGATTTTGATTCATATCGGTCCATATAGATCCTGGCTTTTGAGTCCTCTCCTTTCTCTACCAAATCTCTCACGATAGTTCCAAGTGCTATGGCTGCGTCTGAAGGATAACCGTATTTTTTATAAAGATTCGCTACTTTTTCTATGATATATATGACAGAGTCAATTTGCCCCAGTCTCTTAAATGCAAAGCATTGCTCTTCCATGTTTATCAGCGCAGCAAGCGTATCTTTCCCTTTCCAAGCGAACTTCTCGGCAAGCTTATCATAAACTTGTTCCTGTCTGTATAACCCTTGATGATAGAAGATATCTGCCATCTGTCCATAAATCCTACTCAACTGTTTGTAATCGCAGTCCTTATCGGTAGTATCAGCCCGTTCCGTAGCTTCGTGATAGCACTGCAAAGCCATAGGTGCTTCGCCGTGCTCGTAGTAGGCACGGCCAAGGAGATAGTGGGCTAACATCTGGTCGTTAGGCGTTCCGTGTTCGTCGAAAAACTGCACGAAGGGTTCCACGTCCTGCACGGTAAAGGGTTGGTCGGTACGGTTGAGTACATTAATACTGTCGAGCCCTGAACGCATCCGGGCCCGCTCGCCTGCCGTGGTGCATCCCATCAGCACAAACAGCAATCCAAATAGATATACTACCAACCGTTTCATGGATGCAAAGGTACGAAAATATTACGACATCCCCGACAGTTAAGGCATGGAAAAAAGAAAAGCACCCTGTCTCATTGCTGAAACAGGGTGCTCAAGAAAAAAAGTGGCGGCCTCCTACTCTCCCGCATTGCATTGCAGTACCATCGGCGCAAGCGG
>CACXSA010000004.1 GCA_902770195.1 uncultured Prevotellaceae bacterium | reverse complement strand
AGATTAGACAGGCCAATTCATATTCAATTCCCTCAATACGATTGAAATGCTTTGATGTCGTGATCGATGAGCCGTAATGTCGTAGGTGACGAGCCGTAAAGACGCAGGGACTGGTACTGTTTCACTCATGCTCAAAAAAAAGGAATAACAGATGCCATAAGGACGGGTGACTGTCATCCGATGTAGTAAGTCAAGATGGAATATCCGAAAGTAATTACAATTACTCCGAATAGAATTTTAATTACTCCGAAAGTAATTTTTGTTACTCTTGGAGTATTGTTTCTGTTTGCCTTTTCGCTTAACCCTTTTCCGCACCCGATGATGCAAAAGTCAAAAAAAACAGGGATAGGCGATTTTACCCTCACATACTCACATCACTCCCTTCAACCCTTGATAGACAAAGGGATTGGGGCATGTGAGGGTAAATGGCTTACCCTCACGTCTCCCTCACTTTTTTACATCAGGAGACTCACTTTTTTATTTTCCATAGACGCAAAAATTGAAATTCAGAGGCTCGAAAATCGAAGTGTATCATGTGACCCAAAATGTGAGGGAGACGTGAGGGAGAACGAAAAAGGGTCACGTGGCTCAAATGCCCTGTACATCGGTCTTTGAGAGGGGTGATGTGAGTATGTCATGACACTAAGGGCAGATACACTGTCACGCGCCTGCCCGCGCCCAAAAAGGGTATTAATATCATAAATGGCAGAAGGTCGTGATGAAATAATTTATATTATCACTCAGAAGCATCCCTGCCCGTTTCTATTTCGAGCAGGGATGCTTTGTCATCTGATACCAATAACTTGCCTTCCATAAAAGATAGTGATTTTGGGGATATCGCTATAATATTAAAAAAAATATTTGTATCTTTGCAGCATAATTTCGAAATAATAGAGAAATGGCAAAAACGGTAATTGTAAAGATTCCAAATGTTAGCGAAGAGGTGCGCATAGGCTACAGTTTCAACTACATGATTAAGGTGATGTCTGAGACTGAAGCTGCTGATGTCGTACAGTGGGACTTTGCAGACGTCACCTTTCTACACCCATTTTTCTTAGCTCCGCTAGCCATCTACAAGAATACATCAGGCAAGAATATCGAGTGTATCAACATGTCACTTCGCATTCAGTCGTATCTTAACTGCATTTGCTTCGATCGCATGCTTCATTTTGGTCAGGAAAAGAGAGAGGATATTGAGGCAGTTATGCAAAAATACACAGATAAAACTTACTTGCCACTTTGTAGCTTTTCTATGACCGATTCGAACAAGGACATATTCGGCTCCATTATAAAGTCCGTACTCATGAAGCAGGCAAATATCAGTCAGAGCAGAAGCTCGTCGTTGAGCTACCTAATTAGTGAACTGCTCGACAATATCTACGAACACTCGCAGAGCGCCAACGGCTATGTATTTTCGCAATATTTGGAGCGCGAGGGGGTGATAGACCTTTGTATTGCTGATACGGGTATTACCGTGGCTGGCTGTTTCGAACAAGCCAAACTCTATCAGGAAGAAATCGATGGTAAAGAGACCGAAGCCTTGAAACTTGCTAATGAAGGCTATTCTACTAAAAACCGTCCCGAAGCCGAAAACCGTGGCTATGGTATATCCACATCTAAGGAGATGCTAGTCGTAGGTATGAGGGGAGCCTTTTTCATGTTGTCTGGTGGAGCATTCCATCGCTACGAGAATGGTGCTAACGATTATATCGACCTAAAAAACATTTTCCGCTGGCATGGAACCGTCCTTCTCATGCGCATTCCAGTGGTATTACCCAAAGATTTTAATTACTATGACTATTTAGAATAAAGGAGACAAAGATATGAAACAAACTATCAGGTTACAGGACATTTACAGCGCAGACTTATTTACACGCTCAAGAGCTTCAGAATTGCGCGCCTGCATCAATGAAAATGCTAACGAGATAACGCTTGATTTCAACGGCATCGGTTTCATGTCGCGCTCGTTTGCTGACGAGGTTTGTAACATCATCGACGACTTGAAGGATAAGACCTTCTCCTTTACGGGTCAGAACGACGACGTGGCAACTATGATGACGAAAGTTCGCGAGGGGCGAAGTCGTGAACGCAAGCGTGGCATAGGCAATGCCAAAATGTACGAGTTTAAGGATATGGAGAGTCTTTCTAAATTCTTGCTCACAATGTAAAATCACCTTTTGCCATAGAAGGGACGGGTGACTGTCATCCGATGTAGTAAGTCAAGATGGAGTCTTCGGAAGTAATTTCAATTACTCCGAAAGTAATTTTTGTTACTCTTGGAGTATTGTTTCAGTTTGACTTTTCGCTTAACCCTTTTCCGCACCCGATGATGCAAAAGTCAAAAAAACAGGGATAGGCGATTTTACCCTCACATACTCACATCACTCCCTTCAACCCTTGATAGACAAAGGGATTGGGGCATGTGAGGGTAAATCATTTACCCTCACATCTCCCTCACTTTTTTACATCAGGAGACTCACTTTTTTATTTTCCATAGACGCAAAAATTGAAATTCAGAGGCTCGAAAATCGAAGTGTGTCATGTGACCCAAAATGTGAGGGAGAAGTGAGGGAGAACGAGAAAGGGTCACGTGGCTCAAATGCCCTGTACATCGGTCTTTGAGAGGGGTGATGTGAGTATGTGAGGGTAAAATCGAAATAATTTTTTTTCTGGTGCGAATAAGGCACGCTTATTGATGAATAAGGAACCCTTATTGAGAAATAACCTTGGGTTATGGGGAAGCAAATTTGGGTATTAATAGTAGCAAATAGTCCGTAAGCTTCGGACTCTCAGTCCGTAAGCTTCGGACTGGCAGTCCGTCGGGACGGACTAATAAAGTTGCTGCTCACCACTTAAAAGTTAGTCCTCACTACTTTTTTCTGATGAAAATTGAGTAATTTTGTAGCCGATTATAAATACAGTATAGAAACAATGATAGGATTGGAAAGATTAAAGACCTGGTTTTTGATAGCTGTTCTGGTCATTTGCGGACCGACCAGTTTTGCCTCGTGCGCTTCAAATGAGGACAATGCAACAGAGCAGAGCAACATAACAACGATTGCTGATAAAGTGTGGGCTTTCAGTCAGGGTCATCCCGACGGCTTCGCGATTGACATCCGCACGATGACGGTGCCGACTGAGGGAATCGCTGTCAGTTATGCAGCAACACAGAACAGCCACTCGCGTGACCAACTCGACAAGGTGGTTAGCCATGCCTTGCAGCATGATGGATGTGTAGGCGGTTGGTATAACAGCGCGGACGGACTTTACTATTTCGACAGTACAAAGCTTTTCCCGGAGAACGACCTGAAAGGTGCTATCCAATTCGGAAAGGAGAACGGCCAATACTCAGTGTTCGTCCTATCGACCAATACAGATATCCCTCTCGATGGAAAAGTCGCGGAGATTCTGGATCGAGGCACCATCCTCTTTGGTACTACTGGTGACTACAGGCCGTTATCCTTCTGCCAACCCGATGGGACTTATTGGGGCTTCGGCATTGATATTGCCAACGAGATAGCAAGAAGGTTAGGAGTAAATATAGAGTTCAAAAAGACTTCATGGCCTACGTTGACGGCAGATGTATTGGCAGAGCCTCAGTTGTTTGACCTCGCCATTGGCGGGATAACCATTACCGACACACGACGTGAGACAATGCTTATGAGCGAGGGCTATCTGGCTAACGGCAAGACTATCCTATGCAGGGCTTCAGAGGCAGACCGCTACAAGTCGTTGGCTGACATCGACCAGCCTGAAGTCCGTGTGATGGTAAATCCTGGTGGACTGAACGAGAAGTTTGCCAACGAGAACCTGACTCACGCAAATATAATCGTTCACCAGAAGAACGAGGAAATACCGACACTTATTGCCGAAGGTGCTGCCGACGTAATGATAACGGAAATTACGGAGGCTCCTTATTATGTGCAGACAGACACCCGACTTGCTGCCCCACTGTTGAACGCTCCGTTTACTCATGGTGAGATTGGTGTCTTGATGCAGAAGGGGCAGGAGGATCTCTTGCAGATGGTGAACAATGTCATCCGTCAGATGAAGTCCGACGGTTCTCTTCGGAAGCTGCATGAGAAGTACGGGTTAGTATATGCCTACGAATAAAAAAACGATAATAACTGACGGACTACCTGTTGCAAATTTGGTCATCTCATGGATTCTTTGTAAATTTGTGGGCTAAAAGAAAATGGTATGGGAAATTTCGACGATAGTTTGTTGGCACAACTGAATGAGAGTCAGCGCGAGGCTGTGGTGTATTGTGACGGACCGCAGTTGGTGATTGCTGGTGCAGGGTCTGGAAAGACACGAGTGCTGACGTATAAGATAGCCTATTTGTTAGACCATTATGATATGGCTCCGTGGAATATTCTTGCGCTGACCTTTACGAACAAGGCGGCACGGGAGATGAAGGAGCGTATCGGACGACTGGTAGGTCAGGATAGGGCAGTAAGATTGCAGATGGGCACGTTTCACTCTGTGTTTGCCCGTATCTTGAGGGTTGAGGCTGAACGAATAGGCTTTGGTGCCAATTTCACCATCTACGATCAGGCCGATTCCCGTTCGTTGGTAAAGAGCATCATCAAGGAGATGCAGCTGGACGACAAGACGTATAAGCCTGCATCGGTGGCAGACCGCATATCGATGGCTAAGAACCACCTGCTGTTGCCTCAGCAGTATGCCGTCAGTTCGTGGGCTACTGACGATATGCAGCATAAGCGCCCTATGGTAGCTGATATATATAATAGGTACGCGGAGAGGTGCCGACAAGCCAATGCAATGGACTTCGACGACTTGCTGGTTCAGACTTATGTGTTGTTGCGCGACCATGAGGACATTCGCAAGAAGTATGTGGAGCGATTCCAATACGTGTTGGTGGATGAGTATCAGGACACGAACTTTGCGCAACAGGCTATTGTGCTGCAATTGACCAGGGAACATGGGCGCGTCTGTGTGGTAGGCGACGATGCACAGAGCATCTACAGCTTCCGAGGGGCGAATATCGACAATATCCTGGATTTCCAGAAGCAGTATGATGGTGCACGGCTGTATAAGCTGGAGCAGAACTATCGCTCAACGCAGCTTATCGTACAGGCTGCCAACAGCTTGATACGCAAGAACGAACGACAGATTCGCAAGGATGTGTTCAGTGAGAACGAGGAGGGAGAACGGCTTACCCTGAAGCCAGCCTATAGTGATAAGGAGGAGGCGATGATAGTCTGCAACGACATCAAACGGATTAGGAGAAAGGAGGGAGGCGAGTTTAGCGACTTTGCCATTCTGTATCGCACCAATGCACAGAGTCGTTCGTTTGAGGAACAGATGCGCAAGGATGGCATTCCGTATCGTATCTATGGTGGACTGTCGTTCTATCAGCGCAAGGAGATAAAGGATGTGATAGCCTACTTCCGTGTGGTAGCTAACCCCAACGATGAGGAGGCCTTGCGGCGCATCATCAACTATCCGACACGAGGCATTGGCGACACGACAGTAGGCAAGATAGTGGAAACGGCTAATCTGCATAACGTCAGCTTGTGGCAGGTGATAGCACAACCTATGGTGTTCGACCTGAAACTGGCCAAGGGAACGCTGACAAAGCTGGAGGCTTTCAAACTGCTGGTGGATGGATGGCGTGGACGCATAGATAATGAGGATGCCTACGAACTGGGACACTCCATCATCATGGAGAGCGGTATCAGCAAGGATATTTATAGCTCCAATAATCCGGAAGACTTGTCAAGACAAGAGAACCTGGAAGAATTCCTGGGTGGTATGCAGGACTTTGTGGAAAGCAGACGTGAGGAAGGCCGCGAACAGGAAATAGGATTGAGCGACTTCCTGCAAGAGGTGGCCTTGTTAACAGACTTGGACAGCGAGGGTGACGAGGAGCAGCCTAAGGTGACGCTGATGACGATTCACTCAGCTAAGGGACTGGAATTTCCAACCGTATTTGTGGTGGGATTGGAAGAAAACATCTTCCCATCGCCGATGTGCATTAACTCCATGCGCGAATTGGAAGAGGAACGCCGTTTGCTCTATGTGGCTATCACCCGTGCCGAGAAGCATTGCATCCTGACGTGTGCACAGAATCGCTTCCGCTATGGCAAGATGGAATATGACACCCCTTCACGATTCATCAAGGATATCGATCCTAGCCTGTTGCGCGTTGAGGGTGGGGCAGGACTGGGAGGCTTCACCAGCAGCAGTAAGCCCGTCAGCCGATTCC
Source organism: uncultured Prevotellaceae bacterium (assembly GCA_902770195.1). GTDB lineage: Bacteria > Bacteroidota > Bacteroidia > Bacteroidales > Bacteroidaceae > Prevotella. Next base: position 51,662 of record CACXSA010000004.1, on the reverse strand, counting down.
AGAATCCGCGTCCTGTGGCTACACAGTTTGTGGCTGATGCCAAGCCCCGACTGGTGCCCGTCCGTCAGGAGGCTCCCCGTCCGCAATCGGCAATCGGCAACATTGGGTTGAAGGAGGGCAATGTGATAGAACATCAGCGTTTCGGTGTTGGACGCGTTCTCAGGATAGAAGGCTCTGGCGAGAACACGAAAGCTACGGTGGAATTCAAGAATGCAGGTACAAAGCAATTGCTTTTGAAATTTGCCAAATACACGATTGTTGGATAGTGCAGACAACGAGTGAAACGTTGTCTGAAGAAAAACTAAAGAGCATCATCCTCCGGACGTTCCGGAAGATGATGCTTTATTTTGGGAAGGTGTTTTTTCTTACGAAGATATGCAGCCTTGCGGGCTTCATATTCCTCGAAATGCTTCTCAAGGAAATTGTCTGCCATCAGCCTTTGTTCTTGTTGAAGATGACACTGATGCGCACAGGCTCGTGCTTGTTCTCACTGCCTCCAACCAGTCGGACGCTGTTCACATTCATTTCATTGGAAACGGTAGTGGCACTGTTTGTTCCTGAGGTTTCTACCTGTACGGGAATCAATACGACTTTCCTCCAGTCACTATTATTTGGCTTACCTTCTTTTTTCTTGATAGCTTCTGCCTCATCGTATAGCCTGAGTTTTTCAGTGTTGATAGTTCCGTCTTCATTGGTGATAAAAGGCTTCACCTTGTTAAACTTGTGGTTGATGAGTGCCGAGATGTTGTTGAACGTATAGGTTTTATACGTGCTGTTGAACGTAGCCAGATAAGAGGTCTTATTGTTGGGTACGCTATTCAATTCAAAGAAGGTCCTGATGCTGTCGCTTTCAACCATGAGCAGCTGAGTGGGCTCCTCCAGCACAATGTCGCTGTACCTGCTCTTCTCTGTCATACGGCTGAACACAATCCTGGAAGAGGTAATCGTGTCCTTTTCGTGACCTGTCTTGATCTGTTCGATGGGCAATGTTACTTCTGTATAGATGCCGGCAGGAGTTTTCAGATAGGTGCATTCATTGTCAGCAATGAGCTTGTCGATGTTGCTTTGGTCGTTTGTGATATGAGTAGTCTGTAGTACCTCCTCTGTGGCGTTGATGCTGGTGTGGTCTATATATTCAGTATCATTAATCGAATAGTGATAGTAAATCAACATCTGCGTGTAGGCTACTTCTGTCATTACGCCAAGTCCGTCAACGCACTCCAGATAGAAACCAGGGCAGACGTTGCGAGTGAACGCCTTTGAATTTCTGAAGTACTCAGGGTGCTCGTAATACATCGACATGATGTATGTACCATAGTTTTCATAGACTTCGCCGTCTTTGGCAAAATAGAGGTCGTCGAGGGGAATATCTACCGACTCGTAGTAGCCTTTTGTACGATAGACATTACGTAAGCTGTCGCTATTTGTCAGATCGACCATCGAATAAACTACAGGCTGGTAGATGCCAACATCTTCATTACGGAGATAGCCTTTCTTGGCAGGATTAAAGTTGGTATAGTAAAGACCGCTTTCCTCTACGGGTTTGTCAAGTTCGTGCAACACCAACTTCATGGAAGCCAGAGAGTCGCCCTGATAGCTGTTGACAACGATTCTTATGAAGCAAGAGTCTGCTATGGGGATGAAGCTGCCTCCTTTTTCTTCAATGACCTTCAGGTCAGGGAACAACTTTGAGGCTTGATTTTCCAAAATGTGGAACTGGGTCATGTAGTCGCTGACAATGTATGAGCCAGTTTCCGGGTCTTTCAGTCTTCCAATATAGCTGTAAACGCTTTTTGAAAGCACTGAATCCACTTTGAGAGACTTTGTTGATACATCAAAAGTATCGGTAACAACATCGAATTGGTCAATGGCTCTCGTCAGTGAGTTACCCATCAAGTCAGTGGTTTCCGTACATGAAGAGATTGCAACTACAACGAGTGCAACCATTGCCATCATTATTTTTCTCATCACAGAAGTTCTTTTATCTAAAAAATATTATCCTTGAATACTAAATCTTTTCGTAGAATTCCTCGTAGGCATTCTGGAAGTCTTCGCCGGGATATTGCAGTGTCGGAATGTTATTGTCGGCAGCATATTTCAGAAGCTTCTTGTCAACTTTGCTGCTACCTGCAATAACACCATCACTATAGTCAATAGCCAACTTGCTCAATTCTGCGAAGTCAAACTGGTCGTTGTACTTCTTCAAGAGCGAAGTCTTTGCATCACGGAACTCAATGCACTTTTTGAAATTAGCATCAAGATTGGAAGTCATGTTCTTGGGGAAGAGGGTCGTTACTACCTTGGTGGTGGCAAACGAAGGCTCTTCGTGATAGGCGGTCTTGACATAAAGGGGAATTACAGCACCCATCCAGCCTTGAACGTGAATGATGTCTGGCACCCAGCGCAACTTCTTGACAGTTTCCAAAACGCCACGGGCAAAGAATATGGCACGCTCGCCATTGTCCGCATAGTCGGCACCATTCTCGTCAATGGTCATCTGACGTCTGGCGAAATAGTCATCATTATCAATGAAATAAACCTGTATGCGAGTCTGGGCGATAGAGGCTACCTTGATAATCAATGGGTGGTCCGTGTCGTCAATAATCAAATTCATACCAGAGAGGCGGATAACCTCATGCAATTGTCCGCGGCGCTCGTTGATATTGCCCCATTTGGGCATGAACGTACGAATCTCGTGACCATTCTCCAGCATAGCTTGCGGGAGCGCTTTGCCCATGATGGATAAATCACTGTCGGGCACATAGGGGATCATTTCCTGATTGATGAATAATATCTTCTTTGCCATATAGAGTTACGTTTTTGCTTTGCAAAGTTACGAAAATTAATTCACAAAACGACAAAAACGTGCATATTTAAGGAATTTTAGCCCCTATTTTGGCATATTTTTACGATATTTTTTCCTTATTTGATAAAAATGTTGTTATTTTGCACCCGATTTTCAACTAGTAAGGAAAAAGAATGAAAGTATTTGAAAAGATTGTAGATCTTCAAAATCAGCTTTTTGAGGACCGCAAGCAAGGAAAAGAAATAGGGCTTGTCCCTACTATGGGAGCCCTGCATGAAGGACACGCTTCGCTGGTACGCCGTAGTGTGAAGGAAAATGGGATAACCGTAGTGTCAGTATTTGTCAATCCGACTCAGTTCAACGATAAGAATGATTTGAAAAATTATCCGCGTACGTTGGATAAAGACTGTGAGCTACTTGAATCTTGTGGTGCTGATTATGTGCTGGCTCCTTCGGTAGAGGAAATGTATCCTGTGCCCGATACGCGCCAGTTTGAATATCCTCCTGTATCCACCGTGATGGAAGGTGCTCATCGTCCTGGTCACTTCAACGGAGTATGTCAGGTGGTCAGTCGCCTGTTTTACATTGTCAAGCCTACTCGTGCTTATTTCGGAGAGAAGGATTGGCAGCAGATAGCTGTTGTGAAGGCAATGGTTCGTCATCTGGGACTGTCTGTTCAAATTGTGGAGTGTGATATCGTTCGCGATGATGACGGTCTGGCTCGCAGCAGCCGTAACACTTTGTTGTCTAAGGACGAGCGAGCTATTGCGCCGAATATATACAAGGCATTGAAGGCAAGTCTGGCTTATGCAAAGAAGCACACGGTAAAGGAAACTCACGACAAGGTGGTTGCCGACATCAATGCCATAGAGGGCTTGGATGTAGAGTACTTCTCCATTGTCGATGGCAATACACTGCAAGACATTGAGAACTGGGAGGATTCTCCCTATGTCGTTGGCTGTATTACTGTCTATTGTGGCAAAACACCTATTCGACTCATCGACCACATCAAGTACAAGGAGGATATTGTCAAATAGTAAATTGTAAATGAAGATGATGATAGAAATAATGAAGTCGAAGCTGCACTGCGTTACAGTAACGGAAGCTAATCTGAACTATATGGGCAGTATCACCATTGACGAGGATTTGATGGATGCAGCCAATATGATAGCTGGTGAGAAAGTGCAGGTGCTGGACAATAATAATGGAGAGCGCTTTGAGACTTATATAATAAAAGGTGAACGTGGATCGGGGTGTATATGCCTGAATGGTGCAGCTGCACGTAGGGTACAGGTTGGTGACGTCGTTATCATCATCTCTTATGCCCACATGGATTTTGAGGAAGCAAAGACGTTCAAACCTACGGTGGTGTTCCCGAAAGAGGGGAACAAGTTGTAATAGCAACGGAATTAATATTAAAATAAGAAAGCCGCTCCATCAAGAGCGGCTTTCTTGTATCTGGTGCAGAATGGAATTATTCAACAACTACCAATGCATCATCTTCCATAACGCTTTGGCCTGGCTTTACGCAGATGGCAGTAACTTTACCATCCTTTTCGGACTCGATGTTATTAGCCATCTTCATAGCTTCCAATACGAGTAGTGTATCGCCGGCTTTCACCTCATCACCAACATTCACGTTGATGGATGTGATAACACCAGGCAGTGGAGCCTTGATAGCGTTGTTGGTGTTTACGTTTGCAGCACTGGATTCGCTAGAATCACTAGACTCACTAGCCTGTGCTACAGGACGGACTACAACCTTCTTCTCTGGTTCAGCCTCAGGCTCCCATGCAACTTTATATTCCTCACCATTCACGGTGACTACTGCTTCATTCTCTACAATCTCACCAATGGCAACTTCATAATCATTGCCATTGATGGTGTATTTATATTCTTTCTTCATAATAGTTCACTTTTCACTTATCACTTTTCCTTTTTCAGGGGTGTTCTGTCATCGATAAGGCATATCCGTTCCATTGAGTCTGTTTCTCGGCAATCGTAATGATGCCAGGCTCTTTGTCATGGACATTGTTGCCCTTGAACTCGTAAAGTGCCATTGCAATGGCGGCATAAACTTCGTTCTTCATAATTACCTAATCGTTTTTAAACGCTTCGTACCTTTAGGTCGAAGAATTACATAGGAATATTACCATGCTTCTTGGCAGGCAGAGCATCGCGCTTAGTGGCAAGCTGAGCCAATGCACGACAGATGCGGAAACGGGTGTTGCGTGGCTCAATCACATCGTCAATGTAGCCATACTTGGCTGCCTGATAAGGATTGGCGAACAACTCGTTGTACTCTTCTTCCTTCTCTGCAATAAATGCCTTAACATCCTCGCCAGCCTCCTTCTTGGCCTTGGCTTCCTTGGCATAGAGAACTGCTGCAGCACCAGAGGCACCCATTACGGCAATCTCAGCAGAGGGCCAAGCATAGTTCAGGTCGGTATGAAGCTGCTTAGAGCCCATTACGATGTGTGAACCGCCATAGGACTTACGCAGGGTAACGGTAATCTTGGGAACGGTAGCCTCACCATAAGCATAGAGCAGCTGTGCTCCATGCAGGATGACTGCGTTGTACTCCTGGCCAGTACCAGGCAAGAATCCAGGAACGTCTACGAGTGAGACAATAGGAATATTGAAAGCATCACAGAAACGAACGAAACGTGCACCCTTACGAGAAGCGTTCACGTCGAGCACACCAGCGTAGCATGAGGGCTGGTTAGCCACGATACCAACGCTCTGACCATTGAAGCGTGCGAAACCTACGATGATGTTCTTGGCGAACTTAGGCTGTACTTCGAAGAACTCGTTATCGTCAGTGATAGCCGAAATAACCTTGTACATGTCATAAGCCTCGTTAGGATTCTCTGGGATAATCTCGTTGAGTGAATCCTCCAAACGGTCGATGGGGTCGTCGCACTTCTTGCGAGGAGCTAGCTCCATATTGTTTGATGGGATATAGCTCAGCAGGGTCTTCAGCATCTCAACAGCCTCTTCCTCCGTCTTTGCAGTAAAGTGGGTAACACCCGACTTGGAAGCGTGAACTGATGCACCACCCAAGTGCTCTTGGTCAATATCCTCGCCAGTAACGGTCTTCACAACCTTTGGACCGGTAAGGAACATGTATGATGTGCCTTCCATCATCAAGGTAAAGTCGGTGAGGGCAGGGCTGTAAACGGCACCACCTGCACAGGGACCGAATATACCAGAAATCTGAGGAATAACACCTGAAGCCAAAATGTTACGCTCAAAAATCTCTGCATAACCTGCCAAAGCGTTGATACCTTCCTGAATACGTGCACCACCTGAGTCGTTGATACCAATGACTGGGGCACCCATCTTCATGGCCATATCCATTACCTTGCAGATTTTCTGCGACATGGTTTCTGAAAGTGAACCAGCATGAACGGTAAAGTCTTGTGCAAAGACAAAGACCAGACGGCCGTCAATGGTACCGGAACCGGCTACCACACCGTCGCCGAGGAACTGCTTCTTCTCCATACCGAAGTTATGGCAGCGGTGTTCCTTGAACATGTCGTACTCTTCGAAAGAACCTTTATCGAGCAGCATGTCAATGCGCTCACGAGCAGTGTATTTTCCTTTGTCGTGCTGTTTCTGTATGGCTTTCTCGCCACCACCGAGACGGGCCTGTTCGCGCTTCTCGATGAGTTGTTTGATTTTCTCTAATTGCTTACTCATTTTCTTATATCTAATCGTTATTAAACGCTTTGTACCTTTAGGTCAAAGAATTCATTAATGTTCACAAAGTTCTGTCAGGATACCACAAGTTGACTTAGGATGCAGGAAGGCGATGTTTAGCTGCTCAGCACCCTTGCGAGGTTTCTCGTCAATCAGGCGAACACCCTTTTCGCTAACCTCTGCCAGTGCATTGGCAACACCATCCTCTATGCAGAATGCTACGTGGTGTACACCCTTGTTGCCTTTGTCAAGCCACTTCTGGATAGTGCTTTCCGGAGATGTAGGCTCCAGCAATTCCAGCTTTACCTCTCCACACTTAAGGAAGGCGGTCTTCACCTTTTGGTCCTCGACTACTTCAATGTTGTAACACTTCAGGCCGAGCACGTTCTCAAAGAACGGCAGGCTCTCTTCAATGCTCTGAACGGCAATGCCCAGATGCTCAATGTGAGAAATCTTCATATCTTTCTGATGTTAGAATATTATAAATAATGTGCAAAGGTAAGCAATTTCAAGCACATAACGAAGCAAAGCCGTCTTTTTTTGGCTTTTTTATACATTTTAATGTTGACGAAGGTTCCATTTTGAATTATCACTGTGGAAATTGTATTCTGCCAGCGTGGGTGTGGAGTCGGCAGCAGAGTAGATAACATAGCGGGTGTTTAGACCGTCTTGTCCAGGAATGCGTTTGGGCATGATGCGATAGGTGCCGTCGATCAATTGTTCGATGCGCCAAAGCTGTTCGTCGCTTCCCGTGAATGTGGGCATAGTGGTTAGTTCTTTGTCTGATGTAGCTGCTAGGGCGCGTTCGGTTCCCTCGATGGTTATCTTGAAATAAGGATTGCTAAGATAACCTCCGGCTTTCTCTACGGGGGTAATCGTCCAACGCTGGTGAGGACGGAACATGTAGTCGCCACAACGTAAGGGAATGTTTCCTTGTGGCCAGTTGCTATTCACATCTTCCAGTTTTTGGTTAGGAATAGACACCAAGGGCTTGGTGAGATCCATCTGCCAGAAACGCTCCCGTTCCTGTGGCATGCGGACGAAATCAACAGCCAGTTCTAATGCATATCCGCGGCGCTCACTTTCTAGCTCATAGGTGCCTGCTTTAAACGGTTCGCCTGCAACAGGCCATCCGTTTTTCCAAAGTAACGGGCGGATGCCTAAGACGGAGCGACCACTGCGTTCGAAGTCAGCCTCGAAATGGCACGACATGATTTCCACGCCCTCGTCGATAATGGTGCGTCCGAAGTGTCCTGGTCCGCAGACTCTGTTACCTGCTGCAATCACCATTCGTCCTCCTCCGTGGAACATGTCACGTCCAATGTTGTCAAGATAAGGACCTTCTACAGAACGTGAACGCCCTACAACGATGTTATAGGTGGAATTAACACCATCGCAGCATGTTCCGTGGGTACCCAAAAGATAGTACCATCCGTCGCGGAATATGAGGTCGGTGGCTTCGCAGTCTATGGCAATATCTTTCTCTTTGTTGCCTTTCATGCGAAAACCAGTTTTTGGATCCAGTTCAATCAGTCGGATAGTCCCAAAGTAGGTACCGTAAGTCACCCACAATCTACCTGTCGTTGGATCTAGTAACAAACAAGGATCAATGGCATCCTGGTCTTCCATTCCATCACTGGAGCAAACTTCGACAGCCTCGCTGAATTTGAAATTGGGAGAATGGGGATCGAGCGTCTTGTTCCACATGGTCAATATTCGTCCGTTATGACCTCCGCCCAATCCTCCGCCAGTGGCACCATAGATGACAAGGTAGCGGTCGCCAATCTTTAAGACATCGGGAGCAGCACCGCCTCCGGGGCGTTCTGCACCAGAATGCCACGACCATCCATTATCAGAGATTAAACCACCACCACCAGTTCCAAAGGTATAGTATTTCCCATCGCATTCGGCAATGGTTGACGGGTCGTGGATATATGGAGTTCCTGATTGCGCTTTTGAAGAGAGAATACTCAGACAGCAAGCGAAAAGAAATGATATAGTCTGTTTCATCATATTATCGGGCATTAATGGTATAGTTTGTAATAGGATTTCCTTTCTCGTCAATAAATCGTGCACACATATCGCTGAGTCCTGGACCATTAATCACGGCACAACGCAGTTTGTTACGTCCCTTTTTCAATGTAAGACGACGGGACACTCCGTCGTCCTCAACCATGCGCCGGTCGCCTTCCAGCAGCAGGACCTCCTCGTCGTTGAGCCACCACATGGAAGCCCCGTTGGTGCCAACGGCCAGACGGATGTCCTGCAACTCTTCTTTACATTCTATGATGGTTTCACACCAGAAGAAGGAACCATAAGTCTGCTTGCCGTATTTCTCGGCAAATCGGAACAGTTTTATGTTGTAGTTATCACTATCCAGTGCATACCATTTCCCTTTCTGTTTGGGCAGCATATTCAGCTCTTCTGCAAAAGTCGTGCGCAACCATGAATCGGTGAAAATGGTATTCGAACGAATAGGTTTAGCAATAGGTTCCATCATTCTCCAGCGACGGATGAAACCTTGCTCGTCGGGTTGTATAGGAGTGGCATTAGGCTCTGTTATAGAAAAATAGTGAGGTCGGTTCTTGAATTGCAACCAGTCAACACTTACACCTTCTCCTTCGCAGGTGACGACAAGGTCGGTAATGCCTTTGGGGGTATAGAGCATAGGGGCCGTCAGTGTTAGCCACTGGCCAGACATGTCACGGCGGAAGGGACCAGCTTCACTTTTTACGGTTACGGTAACTTTGGCAATGACTTTCCCCTTCGCATTCTTTTCACGAAGATACAATGTCGTGTTCTCCTTTGCCATTGCGCTGATAACTAAATAACCGTCGTGGATAGGCGTGAAATCGACATCGTTATAACGCAACCAACTGCCTTTCTTGGAAAGTGTTGCCTGATAGCTGCGGAAGGTGTTGATGGTATCAATCAACTGAGTTGTCACGTCATTGCTTGCATCGGAATAACGGTCAATCTCAATTCTTTCTGTTGCCAGATTGATGCCCACTCCTCTCATGGTGGGCTTTACTTCGCGGATAGTCCCATCTGCATTGAAATAAACTTTCTCTATGCGGGGAGAACGGCGTTTGTCATCACGAGGCGAGAAATCATTATGATGATAGAATAGATACCATTGCCCTTTGTATTCAAGGATGCTGTGATGATTGGTCCAGCAATGATTGGCGTGTTCTGCCATGATAATACCTTTGAAATCCCAGGGACCTAAAGGTGATTTGGACATAGCATAGGCCAATGTCTCTGTGGGATTGGCACCATTCTCCTTTGAACCGCGAACCCATGGGAAAGTGAGATAATACCAATCGCCACGATGGAAAGTAAAGGGACCCTCCTTGAAACCTTCGGGCAACCCCTTCATTTCTTCGCCACCTACCATCATAGGTGGCATTTCCGGCATCCCTTCACGTTGAGGTATTTTCACTTCCTTTAATTCACCGTCCAGTTCTTTCATGTTGTCTTTCAACTTGGCACCGCGAATGCCCATACCACTCCAATAGATATAAGCCTGACCGTCCGTGTCAACTAGTACGCAGGGGTCAATGCCGGATATTCCCTTGATGGGTTCTGCTTCTAATTTGAAAGGACCTATAGGACTATCAGCAGTAGCTACACCTATGGCAAAGCCACGTCCGGACTTTGGCGCATTGGGGAAATAAAAATAATACTTGCCATTCTTCTCTACACAATCAGGGGCCCACATAGAATAGCCGTCTTTTCTACCCCATGGCACTAATTCCTGTGATACTATCACTCCATGATCCGTCCAGTCTGTCAGGTTGCTGGATGAGAAGACATGATAGTCTGCCATACAGAACCAGTCTTGCCGTTGACCGGCGGGTGGGGTGACGTCATGGGAAGGATACATGTACACCTTATTATTAAATACACGAGCAGTAGGATCGGCAGCATACTGGTCGCGAATAATCGGGTTCTGTGCTATCGTTGCCGTAGCGACCATGCACAGGACGGAAGTGGATAACAGATGCTTTCTCATAAGGTTTTTGTTTTCTAGTTTAATATGTTTCTGTTTTATCGAACGATCATGATAAAGCCACCACGAGGCTGGCATTTGATAGTTGAAGGCAACTTCCTCATAGGTTGGATGTTCCATTCACTATTTGCCGTATCCGCGAAAAGCGTTCCTTGGGGGAGTTTGCTGACTGTTTTTAAGTCAAAGGTCAATTTCTTTTTCTGATCAGTGCCATTAATACCGGCTATATACCATGTGCTTCCATTGCGTCTCGCCATGACAACGCTTTCTCCCGGATAGCCTGCCAACAAAAGAGTCTCGTCCCAGACAGTAGGAAGATTTGTAAGGAAATCTCTCACCTCCTGAGGTTGACTCATATAGCTCTCCGGACAATCGGCCAGATGTTGCAAAGCACTCTCAAAGAGAACGGTAAGTGCCAATTCGTGGGCTTTCGTAGTGATATGTGGATGCTGAGAGTCGCTGAAAGTGCATGGGGTATAGTCCATAGGTCCGATGACATTACGGGTGAAGGGCAATGTGGCATTATGGCAAGCGGCCTTTTCTGTAAATGTCACCACATTATTATACCATTCAGCACCATATACTCCCTCTGTTGTCATGAGGTTCGGATAGGTTCGTTGCCATCCACGAGGGATAGTGGCTCCATGGAAATTGACTAGCAAGTGATGACGGGCAGCGCTCTCCAGCAAATCAATGCAATAGTCCATATTCCGTTGCGTGTCACCTGAAAAGAAGTCAATCTTCACTCCTGCTACACCTATCTTTTCAAGCCATGCAAATTCGCGTTCCCTGTCTTCTGGTTTGTTAAGACGGAACTTAGGTGTGGGAGCGCCATCCACCCAACCCACAGATGAGTTATACCATATCAAGGGCGTTACTCCCTGTCCCTTGGCATAGTTTACTGCATCCTCGATGGTTTTGCCATCCTTCATCATGTCCCACTCGGCATCTATCAGTACGTATGGCAACCTTAGGTCGCGTGCCATATCCACGTACTTCTTGATGATGTTATAGTCGTTTGAACCATGATTGTAGGCCCAATAAATCCACGATACCACACCGGGCTTTATCCAACTGGTGTCCTTTATCTTGCAAGGGTCGCTGACATCAGTCACCAGTGTAGATTCAACGACATCTGCCATAGAACCAATGATGGACACACGCCAAGGAGTATGGGTGGCAGGTGAAGAATGATGGGTAGAGACTTGATCTGCAACTACCTTATATCGCTCGCCCTCATTGTATAGACAAGAAGCGCTTTGTCCTTGCTCGATGTTAGCTTCAGAGAGCAAGACAAACACTCCGTCATGAGGTTCTAATAGGGCAGGATAGCCCCAACGATTGTTCCATCCTTCTGCCGACTTGAAGATGCCACTAAACGAAGGCACAGGTTTCACCTTATATGTCGTGTCGAGAGGAAAAAAACCTTCATACGAGTCGCACCACTGTTGCATCCAGCGCCGAGTTCCTTCTGGAATGCGATAGGAAACTTCTGTATTCCTTATTGCAATGCCGTCATTATATACTCGTAACAGCACATTACCACTGCTGTATTCGTTGGCCTCGTTATGACAGTGCAGACGCTTGCCTGTCAACATCTGATAGTCATCTGTTACTTTGCGAGTCAATAGAAAAGGCTCTCTTGCCGAAACATCCATATCCAGTGCTTTCCGGTCTTGGTAATATATCGTCAGATGGTTACCGTTTTGTCTCACCCTCAGTTTTTCATTGGGCGATATAGGCATAGCTATACAATGACTAATGCATGCCACCAACCATATTGACACGAGAATTGCAAAGGGTGAGGCTAGTAGTCTTTTCATGATGCTTTATTATTTGGTGCCGGTTTTATTTTAGCTTCTTAAAAAGCTTGTTGGCTTCGAGCGTCCAATCTTTACGCTGGAGGAGTTGAGGCTTCTTGCCTATAAACATTTTGGCAGCCTCTTTATCACCCTTCAATTGCCAGTTGAGCCAAGCAAGAGCAGGAATGGTAAACTCGCCACCATGAGGCTCGCGATAAGTACCACCATGACCTACGGGGAAGTTGGCTACACAGGCTGGCACATGATTAATCAGGTGAAAGTCGTCCATACCATTCTCGTAGGCAATATCAGCAGGACCTCCTAGGATATAGATGATGGGACAATGGATGTCCTTTAACTTACTTTTTTCAGGCATGGGCATCCCACCAACAGCCTGATGGAGTGTGCTTTGCTTAAAGAGTCCACTATTACAAATCATGATGGTGTTGATGCGTGGGTCCGCACAGTTGCTGAGAGTTTGCAGTCCACCGCACGACATACCAGCCATGCAGATATTCTTGGTGTCTATCTTCTGATAATATGGTGATTGAGGGTCATCGTTCTGGGCAAAGATCCAGTTCAGACTCTCAATCTGCTGCTCAGCACGTGACATAGGACCTTTATACCATTCATCCACCATGGGTATTTCACCTGTAGCCAATACGATGAAGCCATGCGAGGCAATTTCGTTGAGGAAATTCATGTGCTCCCAGGGCGAGTTGGCACAAGCGCCATTTCCCCAAACCAGGATGGGAAGGGGATTCTGGGCATCAAACTTCGACAAATCCTGTGGCACGAAGATGGTGTGTTCACGACTGAGCGATGCGTCTTCTTTCATGACGGCTTTATAGTCACCCGTACCACCATCCTCAATGATGCGCTGACGAGGTTCCTGTTTCTGACAGCAATCCTTGTTGCATTCTCCACCTTCTCTGACGCAGTTCAAGAAACAAACCATTTTCTTCAGATTCTCTGGAGTGTACATCTCCGGTCCTCCATGATTACCCTCAGCAGGGAAGGTGGCCACTGTTTTAACACCTGCAACTTTTAGGAGTTCATAGAACTTCTTACCCTGACAATTGGGAACCACACCATCTTTATCACCATGGAAGATGATGATGGGAGGGGTGTTAGGGCTAACATACTGCGTAGCGCTGAGACTAAGGTACTTGTCGGGCTCCTTCGTGATTTTTGATTTGAGCAGTACGTCCTCAGGACTGTCCGCCCCCATCGTTATATGTTCGCCACAGTCCATTGCTGTCAGGTCCACAGGACCAGACCAGTCGCAAGCAGCATTCACGGTGCTGGACTGATTGGTATATTTACCCAAGTTGCCCTCAAGGTCTAGTGTAACAGTACCTACTGTGGCAGTTTTCATACCACTAGTGGTTGCTGCGATAGAGGCTAAGTGACCACCACTGGAGAATCCGCTGGTAGCGATAAACGACGGGTCAAACTTATATGTCTTGGCCTCACCACGAACAAAGCGTATCACCGCACGAATGTCGTTTATCTGGGCAGGCCACTGAGCATCAATACTGGAACGATGGTTAGGGCATACTACGGCATAGCCAGCATCCAGTAGCGACTTGACGATGGTACCCAGGTCGGCCTGACCTTTTCCGTTGTTGTTGAACCAGGCACTTCCGTAGATGTGAATCACTACGGGATAACTGTCCTTCTTCTGCTTGGGCAGATAGATGTCGCAGTTGTGATACGTCTGGCCGTCGCCCACGTAGTTGATATCCTTCCACTCTTGTGAGGTTTCCAGTTTCACTTGTTGCTGAACACCTCCAAAACCACCAGCAGGCTGAGCCATCGCTACAGCAGAGAGGCATAGCATACATACAGATAACAGTGTTTTTTTCATCTTATTTTTATTTAGAATAGACTCGAATGTCATTGGTGTTAGTATCGCGACCTAACAGAAAGCGGTCGATGAATGCCTGCACCTCAGGCCATTGGGATTCTGGCAACTGACAATGTCCATGTCCCCCCACGATGCTCCATCCCATGCGGTCAGCTATGCCAAAACGCTCCCAAACCTTCTTGGCTGCTTGAGCTGACACCAGCATCGCATCATCAGCCAGCCATTTGAAGTCGGGATTACCCAACAAAAGCAAAGCACGAGGACATATCATCGCACAAAGCTCATGTTGATCATAGGGTAGGCGATAGACCTTATCACCACCAAAGTTGGTCAATTGGCTTTCCAAGAACCAGTGATAGTCTGTCTTGTCCAGATTCTCAACCTCGTCCTCTGGATAGGATGCACGCCATGCAGCAGCACCACCTCCTCCCGGCTCCTGTGCAATGGTTAGTGCGACCCGTTCGTCGAAGGCACCACAATACAAAGCCATCTTGCCCGCATACGAACATCCTGTCACACCAATATGCTTCGTATCGATTTTCGTTACCTCAGGTCCCAATTGTTGCAGCCCGTCAATCAGTCTGCTCAATCCCCAGGCCCATTCGCTATAGGCACCGTTCTCCTTCAGGTGAGGGTAGAGATTGTCGAAAGGGTGCTCGCCTCGGTCGTGGTGATTCTTGCGCCATTGTGAGTAGTCGTTCACCTGGCTTTCATGGAAAGTCATCGTAGCGATAGGTCTGTCCTCAAACAACTTCTTGGGCAATGAAATCATGCTTGTGCCAATCATGAGCGCATAGGGTGGTTTCCCTACTTTCGGATAGCGGATGACGGAACGCAAGGTGAGAGTCTGTCCGTTGATGGTCACGTTAACCACCAAAGCCGTATCACCCTCCATGCGAGCCTTGATTTGATGAGTCTCCACTGTAGGTTTCTGTCCGATGCCGTAGTGTTGAATCATGTGGGCCATATCACTCCGTCGCTTACTCCAGTCAGCAAAGCTGTTGACATCCTCTAAGGCATTTGGTAATTCTTGGATAATGGGCAACTGGTTTGGTTCAGGCATCAAGGGGGCGGCATATTGTCTGCCCGTATTCTCTACGTCATATACGAGTGGTATCGACTGAGTCCATGCCGGCATTCCTATCATGGTGCTCATCATCATGACCATCATCCGTTTTGCCATATTATGAATTCTTTTGCCCATTATTCTTCTTTTTTTTGATGGCAAAGATACGAATAATTCCCTACATTCGCAATAGTAGGATGTAACATAAACTATTTCGGATGTAATTTGGAATGAAAATAGTGTAATAGGGGCAATTGTAACTTACGACACCATCGGAAAAGTTTTTTATCAGTGTGGAAATTTATATTCCCAACTTGCGAATGTACGTTCGCAAGTTACAAATGTACGTCCGTAAGTTGCGAATATACATCCCAAACTTTAAAATGCAATTTTTCATTAGGGGAAATAAGAATTGTCTCCTTGCTTCACGAATACAGGGATATGGGCTTTATCGACAGGAGTCGTGATGGTTTGTCCGCCCGCATAGTGCTTGCCTGTGCGATAGTCTGTCCAGCCCTCCTTGTTCTTGGGCAGATAGGTTTTCCACTCTTTGACACCGGGTTCTGTGACAGGACTGATGAGCAGGGAAGGACCGAACATGTATTCGTACTTTTGCTGAAGAGCCTCTGGGTCGTTGGCAAAGTCGAAGACGAGAGGGCGCATGATGGTGTATCCTTCTTTGGTTACACGCTCTGCACACTGTTCGATGTAAGGACGCAATTTCTCGCGCTCTTTCAGACACTCAGCAATAATCTGTTGGGCCTCTGCACCATAGTTCCAAGGCTCTGTGTTGCTCATATAGCCATGAACACGCATCAAGGGCAGATAGATACTGAGCTCAATCCATCGCAACATGCGTTCTATATAGTCTTGATTCGTGTATTGATCACCAGGACGGAAGAAACCGCCGGCATCGTAGGTCCACCAAGGAACGCCTGCTGCCTGGACGCCCAGGCCAGCCGTAATCTGACGTCGGAAGGTCTCCCAGTCGTTGCCGACATCGCCACTCCACAGGGCAGAGCCATAACGCTGGATTCCTGGGAAACCGCAACGAGTGAGAATCATAGGCTCACGACCTGCTGCTACCAATCCTTCATAGACTGTCTTGTTGACTAATAGCGGATAGACATTACGCACCTGTTCACCACTCCATCGCCCATTGTTGACACGTCGCCCCACCAAATCATCGTTCTCTGGTTCTGTAGCATCCTGCCACCAGGCATCAATGCCCAAGGGAAGAAGCCGTTCGCGAAAGTTCTGCCAATAGGAGGCTGCGGCCTGAGGATTGAAAAAGTCTATCCAGTCGGTTCCAGGAATATAATAGCCATCGTGCACCATCTGTCGGCCCACCTCTGAGTTCTTGTCAATCTTCGACCATACGCTAAGCATCAGGCGGATATCCATCTTGTGCAAGCTATCCGTCAAAGCCTTGGGGTCTGGATAATATCGTTCGTCAAACTTCATTGAGTTCCAGCCATACTTGCCCCAATATTGCCAGTCTTGCACTATCATGCTAATGGGCAGATGCTCAGACTTGAAGCGGTTGGCTGTTTCAAGGATTTCCTGCGAACTGTGGAAACGCTCGCGACAGTGGATGTAGCCCAAAGCCCATTTGGGCATCGGAGGACACTGACCTGTCAGTTCGCGATAAGTAGCGATGATTTCATCTGCGGAACCAATAAAAACGGTATAGTCAACCATCGTGGATTCTGGCGACTGAAAGGTGGTTTCGTCCTTTACCTTATTATAATATAAGGTGGGGGCGTCATCCTTGGTTAGCTCAGCAGTGAGATGATGACGACCTTTCGAAAGATGAACAATCTTCGAAGCTGTAGGAGGAAGCCATAGGTTTTGCATCTCAATGACAGACTGCCCATCAATGCAGAGGTTGTGACGACGAGCCATTTTCTGTCCTACGTCCAACAGCAGGGAATAGTCACCAGCCTCAGTAATATCAAGAGAAGCCTCGAAGATATGGCGCTCGCGAACCTCTTTCTTACCACCTTCTGTGGAGGTGACATTCACCACTTCCTGCTTTCCTACACCACTTCGCTTCTGCAATTTTACACTTTGGGGACAAGGATTGAAATCCGTCAAACCATAATTGTTCCATAAGATGCCATATCCTTTGCTGGAAATAAGCATGGGCAGGCTGATTTGGGTGTTCACTTGGGTCAGGCGTCGTGATAGGCCTCGAACATTGCTATAGCCGTCTTGAAACTGTCCTAGTCCATATAGGAATTCATCCTTCGGCGATTGGAACGTCAAGGTACTCTTACTACCTTCCATCTGATGGCGTGAAGCCGTGAAAATGGTATTCCCCTTTTTGTCCTTGATAGACAGTCGCAGGTTTTTCTTGTCAATAATCACTTTCAAGCTTGGACTTTTTACTGTCTCATGCTTTACATAAATCCAGTCGGGGAGAGCTTCCTGCGGTTCCCCCTCTGAATACTGGATACGGAAGGCATTCTCCGCTACTTGGTGAATCGTTATTTTTCCTCGTCCGAAAGGCTGTTGGCCTAAGAGGTTTTGCATGTTGCAAAAAACTACGAGGATGGCAATCAGTCTTTTCATTGTTTATTCTTTACTTAAACTGCCACCAGTCAAGGTGAATATCACCCTTGGCATTGCTGAAACAAATGTAAAGGTCGTGTACTCCTGTGGCCTCCTTGACCTTGGAGGTAAAAGAACGATATTTTTCCACACTGCCAGTGCTCTTTATGTTCAAGGAACCAATGACAGGACCCTTGTTGCTGTCCAGTCGTAGGGTAATGGTACAACTGGCATTGGCAGCAGCAGAGGCTGTGATGGCAAATTGTTTGGCTCCTTTGCCAAAATCTACACCACGCAGGCGGATGTATTCACCATCGTTGATATCGAAAATATACATGTTCCGCTTGCCGGTGGATGTAGGCATGTCCTTGACTACACCAGTATTCTGAATACCCATCTTGGCAGACTTCAAACCATATCCCCAGTTCATAGTTTCGGCTTCCACTCTTTGATAGGGATTAAGCCAATGTAGCTGGTTCATGGGCTTTTGGTCGAGCCAGTAGGGAACTTCCTGGATGGTTCCGTCGGCATTGTATGTGATTTCTGTGGCGGAAACACTGCGGCGTTCGTGGTGCTCGAAGGTTTCGAGGTGCATCAGGTCGTAGTTCTGACCGAAGACATACGAATGACCTTTATAATCACAGATACCAGGATGGTTGCCTCTGTCGCGGGAGGTAGGGCGCATGATATAGCCTTTCCATTCCCAAGGACCTGTTGGCGATGAACTCATAGCATAGCCCAAAGCCTCAGGACAGCAGGTAGATGCAAATCCCAGGTAATAATGACCATCCCGTTTGTAGAACCAGGGACCTTCCTGATAGTTGGGGATGTGAGGCAACTTGGTAACACCGCTTGTCAGCGATATCATGTCATTGCCTAATTTTGCCCAAAAAGTATGGGGGTTACCCCAATACATGTAGGCTTGTCCGTCATCATCAACATAGACACTTGGATCAATGTCAAACCAGTTGCTTTGATCCCATACTAAGGGCTTTCCTAATGGATCTTTGAACGGGCCATAAGGAGACTCACTCTCTAGCACTCCAATACCATGTCCATGGAGTGGGGCATAGAGATAATACTTGCCATTGCGCTCAACAGTCTGAATGGCCCATGCACCATTCTCACGACTACGCCAAGGGAAATCCTTCAGTGAAGCCACAGCACCATGTTCTGTCCAGTTCACCATATCCGTCGTGGACCATAATAGCCAGTCGTACATGAAGAACCCTGCTGATGATTTCTCATTCTCGTCGGGGATGTCCTCGGGAGAGGCGTCATGCGATGTATATAAGAATAGCGTGTCACCCACAACAAGAGGCGAGGGGTCTGCAGTGTACTTGGTCTGGAAAAGTGGCATATTTACCTGTTCCAGTCCCCGCATCTCCCACCAATCGAAGTTAAAGAGTTTGGGACCCTTGCGACCTTTGAAAACAAAATACATATCATGATGACCACTGGCAATGGCTGTCAGGTCTGTGGTAATAGTCTGCCATTTTTCCCAGCCACCAGTGCCTGGAACATTCACTATACCTAGCAGCTTTCCACCGATGCTGTCAAGGCGTATCTCGATATTTCCACCACGTAAACCGCTGGCTACACGGGCAGTGAAGGTACGAGGCACTTTGTTGCAGAAATGCACGTTCTGCAACTTGATATAGTCGCCATTGTGGATATCTGTTACATAGACACCTACTTCATCGTTCTGTTCAGTCTTTACGCCTTTTGAGAAGGCCATTGTTTCTGCCTCTACCTTACGATAGGGATCAAATTTCCCTACAGGTTTAACGCCTTCTTCTGTAGGAAGGATAGTTGGGAAACTTCCATCGGCATTGTATTTGAACTCTTCAATGGCAACACTACGACCAAAACCACCACCATTGGGCAATTTGCCAGTATGATAGAAGAAGTAGGAGTGTCCTTTATAGTCTGCTACGCCACAGTGGTTGGTAAACGAGTTTGTATCACTCAACGGCATAATCTCGCCAGCATACTTCCATGGACCTGTAGGGGAAGAAGCTGTGCTGTAAGAGATATGCTCAGGAACACCACCAGCTGCATAGAGTAATTGGTAAATACCTTTGCGTTTGGTAAGCCAAGGCCCCTCTACGTAGGAGTCCTTGTATTTCTTTCCCTTTTTGCGCTGATTCATCATAGGACCTCCAAAGGCTTCCTCGGTCATGTCGAGTTTACCAAGTTCTCCACTGTATGAGATCATATCACGATTCAACTTCAGATAGTAGCATTGAGGATTACCCCACATAAGCCATGCCTGACCATCGTCATCAATCAAAACAGTCGGATCTATGTGGTCCCAACTGCCGTTTTCAAACAATGGCTTTCCGATTGCATCGCGGAATGGGCCTGTAGGTGTGTCGCTCACAGCTACACCAATAGCCATACCATTGGATAGCCTGGAATGGGCACAAATGTACCAATAAAACTTACCATCACGTTCAATACACTGGGATGCCCATGCTCTATCGTCAGCCCAAGAGAAACTTTCCAAGGCCAATGGAGAACCGTGGTCTTGCCAGTTCACCATGTCGTTGGTGGAATACACTCTCCACTCCTGCATCCAGAAGAAGTCGGCATTGTCTTCGTCATGTCCTGTATAGACATACATCGTGCCATTATGAACCATAGGAGCAGGGTCACTTGTAAACCAAGTCTGCACAAAGGGGTTTTGTGCAGTGCTGTTCATTGCTATCGCTAATGAAGCAGTAAGTATTATAGTTTTATTCATGTTCATGGTTGCAAAGTTATATATAAATAATGAGAATGGCATTCTTGAATGTTTCGTGAACTTTAGTTGTTGTATCAGCCTAAGTGATATTTTTCAACAAAAAAGGGCTATTCAAAAAGAATAACCCTTTTTTGTTTCTTAATAAGATTGTTTATTTGAATAAACTGGGATAAACCTTACCTTCTTCAGGATAGATGTACCAGTCTTTGTTTGTTGTCATATTTTGTGCCCAGCCTGCGAAGTTTCCATATGCATTTGTAATAGACACTTTCTCCTGTGGATAATCAAAGTCGCCAGGAACAATGATGGCGAAGGGAGGCTCTCCTGCTTGTGCCATCTTGACCATTTTCCCCGTTGTCTTATTCTCAATAAAGATTTTCTCCAGGAAATCGGGAATGGAAATATCTTTGGATACTGTAACATTTGCTGATACTACATCCATTGTGTTTCCGCCTTTCTCCGTATTGATGAATCGGTTTCCACTAGTTTCTGTATATCCAAAGACTTCGTGTACCTCTTTGTCATTATATGCCCATCCGCTTGCTCCGTGAATAACAACATTGTCATTGGCTCCCGTGGCAGCCAAAGTGAGTTGCAGCGTGGTATTATCAACACGGGTACAACGTAAGACAACGTCGTTCAAGTCGTAGTCAGCTGTTGCAGGGCGATCCTCGAAGCACATGGTGTAAATCTCTGCTTCTGGTTCTGGAGTCTCGTCGATGATGTTGAGACCACCGCCAATCTCAATAACCATATCGCTGAAGTTGCAGTCTGAACCTTCCTCGAAACACATATAGGTTTTTCCGTTAGCTGTGAATATGGCAATACGCGGGTCTGTCCAGGTCATGCCGCCCTCAAACTTGCCTCCTAAGCTCGTATCCATAGCACTCAAAAAATCTCCGTAATGGTTAATCTCGTAATTCAGGCGACCGTCACCATATGTACATCCATATATTTTATTTGTTATGTCATAGGTACCTACGTTGACCGTCTTCAAATTAAGAAATCCAACCTTGTATCCTTTGGGGAAGATGGCACTTGCTTCGTTATCGCCTTCAACAGGATCGTTCTTGTAGAACGGCAGTAAGAATTCCTGCCTGTGGTAGAATGCACCAGCATTTTTTTCGTTTGTAGTTTGAATACGTTCTACCTGAATAGCCATGTATTTCGGCAATTGCTTGATATACTCTACTTCGTCCATACCGGCGGGAATCTCCTCTGGCTTATAATAATAGTAGAAGAGATGGTTCTGCTTAAAATCGTCCGTAAAGGCCTGAATGGGTATCAGGGTAACGGGATTCACGCCGTCAGTCTCGAAATAGTTATGGTTGTTAGAGGCATAGTAGGCGCTGTTGCGAACTGATTCAACATTATTCTTTTTCTTATTTTTATCTGCACCTGCATATTTTACAAAGAGGCTATTCATGATCATCTGTACGTTGGCTAACTCGTTCGAAGAAAAGTCTTCGATGTCGCGGTAGATGACACCTCTGTCTTTAGCAGCATCTGCCTTTTCACTTCCTTTGGGAGAATCCATCTTCCAACCGTTAGAAAAGGTCTGCCCGTCAGCAATGACCCACATGTTGTCGTTCCATTTTGAATCCTTCCACATGCTGAATTTTGCATCACTAGATTCGGTGCGTCTAGTGTTTACTGATTTCTGAGGTGCTTTCAGCTTGATGCTGGTGAAATCAGGAGCCTCACTGGCTTGAGCTCTACGTGGTGAATTAGACTTCTCGGCTTGTGCAAAACTAACGTTTGCTTGTCCAACATTGAATACCTGGATATAGTAAACGCCTTTGCTGTCAACACACGCAGCAACTAACTTTTTATAAATATTGGGCGCATCGTAGTTGAGTGTTACGGTTTGTCCGTTTTTTGCAGTCGATTCAGCCAAAACCTTAGCGTCATCATTGAGTATGGGAGACTCTGTCAGAATCTGCACCTTAACGATGTCCTCTAAGTTGGCATCAGCAGTAACGCTTACTTTTCCACTAATGATGCTGTTCCAGTCTTGGTTTTGGTCGATTGTTCCAAAAATCTTTTCAGCATTGGTTTTAATTTCTTGTGCTTCTTGAACTTGCTTTGCCATATCAGGGTCGTTGAGGTCGAACTTGTTACAGCTAGCAAAAGCAACTGCTCCTAGGAGCATGAATACAAGTCTTTTTTTCATATCTTCTGTACTTTGGTTTATTTTATCTACAAAAGTACAATATTATTTTTACGTGTGTACACTAATATATACTTTCAAGCTGAAGATTTAACAAATTTTATAGCTCTACAACGATTTTTCCGTTAATTTGACGACCTGTAAGATAGTTGGGAACGGCATGTTGGTGGTTCGTTACGTCTGTTACCCAATAGTATGAATTAACGTTGGAAATTCCGAAGATGTTTAGCCCGTCAATTCCCAGCCATATCCGTTGATGTTTACGCTGGTAAGCAAGAAAACTCATACCGATATCAGCCCGTTTATATGCAGGAGCTCTGAAATCTTGGAATTCCAATCCTCGGTGTGGGGCACCAAAGGGTAGTCCGTCAGCATAAGCCAATCTTAGTGTCATCTTCCATCTGTCAGTACCAGGGAAATAATCTGTGAAGTGCAAGTTTACTCCCCATCTCTGATCGGTAGGCATGGGAACGCTGATTCCATTAATCTTCTGTTTCGCGGACATGATGCTCAGTGTCAGCCATGAGTCCGTTCCAGGGACAAATTCGCCAAACAGTTTCAAGTCAAGTCCAAAGATGTGCCCATTGGCTTTGTTTTCACCAACGTACACCACTTTCATGTTTTGTACATTATAAGGCACGAGATTGTCCATTATCTTGTAATAAGCCTCTGCAGTAAAGCGGAATGGACGATTAACCATGCGGAAGCGATAGTCAAAGGCACCTACGATGTGAATACTCCGTTGACTTTTGATTTTATCGTTCAGTGTCACAATGGTCTGTCCGTTGACAGTAGATGTGTCTCGTAGTTCCTTGAAGAAGGGGGACTGATAGTATAATCCAGTAGCCAGTCGGAAGGTGATGTCTTGATTGAACGAGGGGACGGCAGCCAGTGATATGCGGGGTGAGACGATGGTTTCTTTATTGTAACTCCAGTTAGCCAGTCTTATACCATAATTTAGTGTAAAAAACCAAGGTTTCTCCCCTTTGCTTTGAAAACGGTAGATGTCCTGAAGGTAAGCTTCCAGACGGGTACTCTTCAGTGTGTTATGGGAATCCAGCGTGTATATCAAGTCGAGTCTGTCTGCAGTGTGAGGAATGCTATATCCGCTGGAGTCGCGCATCTCATATTCCCGGGCATTCTCTTCTATCTTCTCCCATTTGAAGGTAAAACCTGCTTCGATTTCATGTTTTTTCGTCTTGTGGCTGCCCATCAGTTTTAGACTCTGTACATTAGCAGTCAGGTAGTTGCGTGCATGTTCCATATAAGTTCCTACTCCCAACTGTTCTTGAGTCTGAGTGTCATCCAGCCAATATTGTCCTTGTATGTCGTAGGTCTCCTGTTCCTTAGTATGGAAGGCAGATGCTAAAAGACTTACTTTGGTGTTTTGTGAGAAATTCCGTTGAATTCTCAGAGTGCCGAATAATGTACGGAAGATATCTTTCTCCTGTCCGTCAAAGTAAACCTTGAATGACTTGACATTCTGCATAGTTCCAAAGGATGTCTCTCTGGATTCCGGGGTGAAGTTATAGTGATTCTCGGAAATGTTTCCAATGAAATCTATGTCCCATCTTTGGTTGGGCTTATAGGTGATATAGGTCTGGTAATCGAGGAAGTTTGGCTTGTATTCACCCTTTGTTTCCAATGATCCTAATAAATACTTGTTGGTTTTATAGCGTATGCCATGACTCATTGTGAATTTCTTGGAACCATATCCTATAAAGGCACTTCCGCCCAGCAGGGAGGCTTGTAAATTGGCTTCCCATCTCGTTGGCTTCCGATAATGGATATCCAGTGCTGATGACATTTTATCACCGTATTTCGCCTCAAATCCACCCGATGAGAATCCTATCTTCTCTACCATATCCGAGTTGATGACAGACAGTCCTTCTTGCTGTCCGCTGCGTATCAGCAAAGGCCTGTAAACCTCCACATTGTTGATATATACCGAGTTCTCGTCAAATGAACCGCCTCTGACATTGTATTGAGAGGAGAGTTCGTTATGTGTAGAGACACCAGCTTGCTGTTGTACCAGTTCCTCCACAGCATTTCCTGTGGTAGAGGGTGTGTTTTTTAGATTTTTCGTGTCAAGCTGTTCCGTACTGGTTGTCTGCCTTCTTCTCTCCGTCACCACCACCTCGTCAAGTGCTTTCATGGGATGCAGGGTCACCACCAGTCGTTGGTTTCCTTTGGGGTTACGCAACACACGGGTACGTGTCTGGTATCCTACCATGGAATATTTGACGACCACGGAATCTGCTGAATGCAGTTTGAGAGAGTATTCGCCTTTCAGGTTGGCCATTGTTACGGCACCTTGTTCCAAACAGGAAATCGTAGCTAACTCTATGGCATTTCCTTCATTGTCGCTGACCTTTCCAGAGAGCGTAAATGACTGTGCCTTCAATAGCATTGCCATTGAGAGCAGTAATAATGTGATGACAAATTTTAAGCCGTTCATTGTATCCAATAAACGCAAGGAAAGCCGTTTTATTGTGTACATAGTAACACTTCATTCTCTCCATAGCCAGGAAGCTAAGGAGTTTACCCATCTGATGTTGATTCTGAACCATCGATAAGTACTCACTTCCTTGCCTCCAAAGCGGAGAATGAAGTCTCGATATGGATTCTTGCGGAATGGCAGGCCAACATCTAAGAAACGGATATGTTGGCAATTCATGCGGTGTGCATCTTTAATAGTTTCCCAGAAGGTTACAGCGTTAGGATGCAAAGTAGCGTAACTTTTTCTTCGTGCAGCAGAGAACCACAAATAGGCATCATTGTCAGAATACACACACACACTGCATCCAATTGTCTTTCCATGATATTGGGTGATGAATAGCTTGCATTTCTCCATTTCCATCATTCCTCGAAAGAAAGTGTTGTCCGGTATATATTTTCTTGGTTTTAGCCAGTTATGCCTCCTCATCAGTTTCGAGAAGTCTTTGAATTCTTCCTCAGTCTCCACAATCTTTGTTGTTGCTCCACGCTGTTGTGCATTCTTGATACGTGTCAATTGCTTGGGCGATATCCGCTCCTCTGGTATTCGTGAATGTAGCGAATTGTGGACACTCATCCATCTGACGGGGAAGAAACCTTCGCTGCGTAGTGCTTCATAGCCAAACATTTTTTGCGGTAAGTCGCTGAATTCTATATACAAGACTTTGTTTTGCAACCTCTCCTTTAGTGCTTTAACCATGCATCCGAACTTCTGTTCGTTAGGTTCATGTTGATAGACACCCTGGCCGATAACTCTAACGTGAATATATAAATAAGGTGGAAATAAAGATCTTTTATAGCGGGTTACGGCTAGCAGATGAGCTTCCTCGTGTCCATTATCATCCATCAGTACAACCATGTATGGCTTATGTCGAGGCGTATGCTCATACAGTTCCATCAGGTCTGGACTGTGGAAGAAACTGCCGTCTTTCAGTGCAGGTAATGTAGCGCTATGTTCAAACACGAAGGCTTTCACTGGGACAAAGGTACAAAATAAAGTGAAAAGTGAAAAGTGAAAAGTGAAAAATTTGCTTCTGCTAAGAAAATAATTATGCATGATGCATAATGAATTATGAATTATTTTTGTAATTTTGTGCCGAAATCGAAAAATAAACGATATGGAATTTGAAGAATTAGTACAGATGCGCCGTTCTCACCGTAAGTTTACGGAGGAGGAAATCGATGCCGACGATGTCAAGATGATTCTGCGTGCTGGCTTGATGTCTCCGACGTCAAAGGGTCAGCGTGCCTGGCATTTTGTAGTGGTTGATGATAAGACAGATTTAGAGAAACTTTCAGATGCCAAGGATATGGGTGGACAGTTCTTGAAGGGGGCTCCTCTCGCTATTGTCGTTTTGGGCGATCCTATGCAGAATGACTGTTGGGTAGAGGACGGCTCCATTGCTGCCATCTCCATGCAGTATCAGGCAGAAGCCTTAGGGTTGGGGTCTTGCTGGATTCAGATGCGTGGCAGGGGTCTTTCCGATGGTACTAGTGCCGATACCGTCATCCAGGGTGTTCTTGATATTCCTGAGAATATGTCTTGTCTGTGTGTGCTTGCCATAGGTCATAAGGCTGACGAGCGCAAGCCTCAGAATGAAGACAAGCTGAAATGGGAGAATGTTCATCTGAACAAGTTTTAGCTCATCATGCGTGTTGTACTGATAGGTAGGGGACGTTTGGCGACCAATCTGTTGCCAGCTTTGCAACAGGCAGGTCATGAGGTGTCTAGCATCAATAGTCGTACCTTAGAGAATCTCCCTGAGGAAGCTGATGTCTTTATCATTGCTGTGAAGGATTCGGCATTACAGGAGGTTATCTGTCGTGCCACGAAGGGTAGGGAGCAACAGCTCTTTGTTCATACGGCAGGTTCTATGCCGATGAGTCTGTTTGAAGGCTATACGAACCGATTTGGCGTATTCTATCCCATGCAGACCTTTTCAAAAGAGCGGCTGGTTAGCTTCGCAGACATTCCTGTTTTTATAGAAGGCGACAATGCGGTACTCCGTCCGTTGGCAGAGAGCATTACCCATAGCGTCTATGAGCTCTCCAGTGCTGATAGGAAGTACTTGCACCTTTCTGCTGTCTTTGCTTGTAATTTTGTCAATCACTGCTATGCCCTTTCCGCAGAGCTGTTGGAGAAACACGGTATTCCCTTCAGCGTCATGCTTCCCTTAATTGACGAAACCGCTCTCAAGGTCCACCAACTCCATCCTCTTGAGGCACAAACGGGACCTGCCGTCCGTTACGACGAGAATGTCATCCGGATGCAGTCCTCTATGCTTGCCGATTCTCCGTTGTTACAGGAAATCTATAACCTGCTGTCAGTCAGCATTCACCGTAAAAGCGAAAGAAATGATTAATTACGATTTGTCAAAAATACGAGCCATCATCTTCGACCTTGATGGCGTTCTTTCTGCCTCAACAATTTCCTTAGGTGCGGATGGCTCTCCTCTTCGTACCGTGAATATCAAGGATGGCTATGCTATCCAACTGGCCATGAAGATGGGACTGCGCATTGCTATACTCTCCGGATGTAAGATAGAAGCGGTGCGCCATCGTTACGAGGGACTCGGTATGGAAGACATCTTCCTGGGTGCTGCTGTTAAGATTCAGATCTATGAGCAATTTTTGCAAAAATATGGTTTGAAGGACGAGGAAGTGATGTTCATGGGTGACGACATTCCTGATTTGGAAGTGATGCGTCGGGTGGGGTGTCCCGTTTGTCCTGCTGATGCTTGTCCTGAGATTAAGTCGGTCAGCCTCTATGTCAGCCAGCAGAAAGGTGGTTATGGATGCGGGCGTGATGTGATAGAGCAAACGCTTAAAGCACAAGACAAGTGGTTAAGTGATGAAAGGGCTTTCGGATGGTGATAAATTCAGAATTAGTAATTAGGACTCGACCTTTGGTCGCTTTGCACCTTTAGGTCAAAGAATTAGTAATTAGAAATTATGATTACCTCATATAGGGTGGTTTTAGCATCTAATTCACCACGCAGAAAAGAATTGTTGGCAGGTATTGATATTGATTTCGACGTTCGTGTTATTCCTGATATTGACGAGAGTTATTCTGCCGACCTTCCTACCAAGGACATTGCAGAATATATCTCGCGAAAGAAAGCTACTGTCTATCAGCAGCAGATGGCCGACGATGAACTGATAATTACTGCCGACACGATTGTCGTGTTAGACGGTGAAGTCATGGGTAAGCCGCATGATGAGGCTGATGCTTCCCGTATGTTGCACGAATTGAGTGGTCGTACCCATCAGGTGATTACCGGAGTCACACTGACCACCACAACCCGCCAACAGAGTTTTTCCGTTGAGACCGATGTTACGTTTAAGTCACTCTCTGATGAAGAAATCAACTACTATATCCAGCACTACAAGCCCTTTGACAAGGCCGGTGCCTATGGCATTCAGGAATGGATAGGACATATCGGGGTGACTGGTCTTCACGGTAGTTATTTCAACGTGATGGGTCTTCCCGCTCAGCGTATCTACGAAGCCCTCCGCCAGTTCTGAGGAGTTAGGGAAACAGGGCTACCGCCTGCGGAATTCAGAACAGGTGATAGCTGTTGCAATTGCTACGTTCAGCGACTCTGCTGTTTCTGATGAATTGCTGAAGTTGGGAATGAGCAGACGGTTGGTGACAAGTGGACGCACGGACTCTGAGATTCCATTACCTTCATTACCCATTACAATAATTCCATTGGGGGTTATTGTCTGTTGATAAATGTCCTCGCCGTCTAGCAGGGTTCCGTAAACAGGACATTGCGCTTTACTGATGAGTTCCACCAAATCACAATATATAATAGGAATATGAGCAATGCTTCCCATTGTGGCTTGTACCACTTTGGGGTTATAGACATCTGCCGTGTCTGGCGAACAGTAGATGGCATCGATGCCAAACCAGTCGGCAATTCGGATGATGGTGCCTAAATTGCCTGGGTCCTGGATTCCGTCGAGTGCCAGCGAAAGACCATGAGGGTTGATAGGAAGAAGCTTAGAGTCCGGAATATGAAACACTGCCAAGACCTCCTGAGGATGTTGCAGAAAGCTGATGCGCTGTAGTTCTTCCTCTGTCACGAGTTGCCCATCTTGTTGGGGGTTAGTCGAGAAAATAGAATGAGGGCGAAATCCCGCCCTCAGCAGGTCGCCAACCACCTTGGGGCCTTCTGCTACAAACAGCTGTTCCCGCTTTCTGTTCTTCTTCAATTCCAGTGAATGGACAAACTTTATTTGGTTCTTGCTAAGCATATTGTTTCACTTTTGCTTGCAAAGATAATAAAAAATAGGAAAAGTTTTTGTACCTTTGCCGAAAAATCAGCAAATTATGCGTAATCGCATCTTCATATTTCTGCTTATTGCTGCCCTGATGGCTTCCTGTTCAGTGACAAAGTTTGTTCCTGATGGCGAATACTTATTGGACAAAGTGGAGGTGAAGAGCGACACGAAGGCCTTGGGAGTTAATCCCAGCGAGATGCGCCAGTATGTTCGGCAGCGTGGTAATTCTCGGTGGTTCTCCGCAGCCAAGCTTCCATTAGCCACTTACTCCCTTTCCGGTCGCGATACTACCAAATGGATAAACCGTTTCCTCCGTTCCATTGGCGAGGCGCCCCAAATCTATGATTCTGCCAGTACGCGTGCTTCTATGGAAATGCTCCAGTCGCAGTTGCAGAATATGGGCTACCTGCGTGCTTCTGTGGATGTGTATAATAAGATAAAGGGAAAGAAGCTGGTGACTACTTATCTCCTGCATCCTCGCATGCCGTATTTTATTAATAAGGTAGATTATGAAATCCGCGACTCAGCCATTGCCGTTGTGCTCAATCTGGCAGACAGTACCCGTCGAGGACTGAAATCAGGCATGATGTTTAATGTGGCTAATCTCGACAATGAACGTTCGCGCATCAGCCGTTATCTCACCAATCGAGGCTACTATCGTTTCAACAGGGACTTCATTAGCTACAGGGCAGACTCCGTGCCTGGCAGTCATCTTATCAACCTTACTCTTGTGCTGGATAAGTATCGGAGTGCCGATGAGACTAATCTGCCCCATCAGGTATATACGATTGGAGATGTCAATTTTGTCAGCGGTAATCCTAACGATTCCGTCATCCCCCTGCGTCAGTCTGTGCTGCGGAGCAACAGCTTCCTGGAAAGTGGTGCACTCTATGCCTCCGACAATCTGCAGGGCACTTATAACCACTTCGCCCGTCTGGGTGCCGTGCGCTATACCAACATTGCTTTCCGTGAGCGTGATTTTGAACCCGTTTTAGACTGTGATATTCAGGTCAGTACCAACAAGCCTTCCACCATTTCTTTTCAACCCGAAGGAACCAATACCGCAGGCGACTTGGGAGCCGCCGTCTCGGTGACCTATCAGAACCGTAACATCTTCCATGGGTCTGAGAATCTGAGCATTGTGCTGCGTGGAGCCTATGAGGCTATCCGTGGGTTGGAGGGTTATAAGAATACCAACTTCATGGAGTATAGTGCCGAGGCGCGCCTGTCCTTCCCGCGTTTCATTGCCCCGCTGTTGTCACCCAGTTTCCGTCGTCGCGTCAATTCCTCCTCGGAGGTGTCGTTGCTTTACGACTTGCAGAACCGTCCGGAGTTCATGCGCAGGGTCTTCTCTGTTGTCTGGCGTTATAAGTGGAATGAGCGCTACCACCATGACCGTTATCAGGTTGATCTCCTCGACTTGAACTACATCTCCATGCCTTGGATTAGTGATACGTTCAAGAAGGAATATTTGGATAACACGAATTCACGAAACTCCATCCTTCGTTATAATTACGAGAATCTGTTCATCATGAAACTGGGCTTTGGCTATGTCTATAACAACGGACTCTATGCCATCAAGGCCAACGTGGAGACAGCGGGAAATCTGCTTAATCTGGCTTCTCATGCCTTCAACTTCCACAAGAACGGTGATGGTCAGTACACATTCTTAGACATCGCCTATGCGCAGTATGTTCGCGGCATGTTCGACTATACCCGTAAATTCGTGTTTGACTATAATAATCAGCTGGTCTTTCACTTCGGATTCGGCATCGCCTATCCCTATGGCAACAGTACGATATTGCCCTTCGAGAAGCGTTTCTTCTCGGGTGGTGCCAACAGCGTGCGTGGCTGGAGTGTTCGCAGCCTGGGTCCCGGTAAGTTTATCGGAACAGACGGAAGAATAGACTTCATCAATCAGACGGGTGATATGAAGCTCGACCTGAACTTGGAGTATCGTGCCAATCTGTTTTGGAAATTCGGAGGTGCCCTGTTTATTGATGCGGGCAACATCTGGACACTCCGTGAGTATGAAGACCAGCCTGGCGGACAGTTCAAGATGTCGGAATTCTGGCAGCAGCTAGCCGTCAGCTATGGTCTGGGAATCCGCCTGAACTTCGATTTCTTCGTGGTGCGTTTTGATATGGGTATGAAAGCCGTCAATCCTGCCTACGAGAATGAGAAAGACCATTTCCCCATAGTGCATCCCCGCCTTAGTCGCGACTTTGCCTTTCACTTTGCGGTAGGCCTTCCATTCTAACTTTCCATACACCATCCCTCAGCACGGTGGTAATGGTGAATGTGCCCTCGTCAACCAGTCGTGCCGAGTCAGCAGGCAATGTGCTGCTTACATAGTCGTGTACTGTCAGCGATACCACCCTCAGCGTGTCGTTCGCGTCAGGGAAGAAATCATTTACTTCTACGCTGGCTCCCCCTTCGTTCTCTTGCACCAGCTGCAGGTCGCGCTCTGTGGTGTTGGAGGCAGCAAACTGAAGCCATTGTCTGCTTTCTGGTGTCGCGTACTTTTCCGCCTCGTGGAAGTCGTAGTTGAAGTATGCTTCAGCCCATTTAATAGCGGCTTCCGTGGCCTCCTGGTCATCACCATTCATGCTGCTGCATGCTGACAGCAAAAATACTGTGCAAAAGAGAAAAAACACTTTCATTCCATTAAATAAGTAAAAATTCTCTGCAAAGATAAATAAAAACCGCCATTTTTTTATTAATTTTGCACAAAATTTGAAAGAATCATGCTAAAGTTTATATCTTTTGGCAGTGGCAGCAGTGGCAATTGCTACCTTTTGGCTACCCCCACCGATGCGCTGCTAATCGACATAGGAGTGGGGCTGAGAGGCCTGAAGAAGAGCTGTAAGGACTATGGATTTAGTCTCTCGCAGGTTCAACATGTGCTCATCACCCACGACCATGCAGACCACATCAAGTCTGTAGGCTCCTTCAGTTCCGATTATTCCGTGCCAGTGTATGCTACAAAAACCGTGCATGAAGGGATAAACCGTAACTACTGCGTCACGAAGAAGATAGTCCCAGAGCTGGCTTGCTATGTGGAGAAAGGGGTGACACAGCAGATTGGTGAGTTCGTTGTGACTCCCTTTGCCGTGCCTCACGACAGTTCCGACAACGTCGGCTATATGATTGAAGCCGGAGGCGTCGTGTTCAGCGTGATGACTGATGTGGGCGTGGTTACTGACGAGATGAAAACCTTTATCGGTCTTTCCAACTATCTGGTCATCGAGGCTAATCATGATATAGAGATGGTTCAGAACGGACCCTATCCCCAGTTCCTCAAAGATCGTATCCTTTCGCAAACGGGTCATCTCTGCAATCACGATTGCGGGGTGGCTATCGCAGAGAATATGACCGAGCAGTTGCGCCATGTATGGCTGTGCCATCTCAGCGAGGAGAATAATCATCCCGAGCTGGCCCGCAAGACGGTGGAGAGCGTGCTTCGTAGCTATGGCATCATTGCAGGTGTCGATTTTCAGCTGGAAGTGCTCAAGCGCACCACACCCACAGGACCTTATGAGCTGGAATAGAGGTGAGAGAAATGAAATTTTAATCTTTAACATATATTGTAAATATGATCAACATTACTTTCCCAGACGGATCTGTTCGTTCGTATGAACAGGGCGTTACTGGTTTTCAGATTGCCGAGAGCATTTCACCGGCTCTGGCGCGCAGCGTTGTAAGTTGCGGAGTAAACGGTGAGACCGTAGAGCTGAACCGTCCTATCAATGAGGATGCTAAGATAGAGCTCTACAAGTTTGACGACGAGCAGGGCAAGCATACCTTCTGGCATACCTCCGCCCACCTGTTGGCAGAGGCTTTGCAGGAATTGTACCCGGGCATCCAGTTTGGTTTCGGACCTGCTGTCGAGAATGGATTCTTCTATGACGTCCTGTTGAAGGACGGCGAGATGATCAAGGAGAGCGATTTCCCCAAGATTGAGGCCAAGATGAAGGAACTGGCTGGTAAGAAGGAGGCCGTTGTCCGTCGTGAGGTTCCCAAGGCTGAGGCTTTGAAGGAGTTTGCCGAGTGGGGTCAGACCTACAAGTGCGAGCACATCGACCAAGACCTGGAAGACGGCACCATTTCCACCTATACCCAGGGCAACTTCACCGACCTTTGCCGTGGTCCGCACCTTGTTGACACCGGCGAAATCAAGGCTGTCAAGCTGACCTCTGTGGCTGGTGCTTTCTGGCGTGGCGATGCCAATCGTGAGCAGATGCAGCGTCTTTACGGCATTTCGTTCCCTAAGAAGAAGATGCTTGACGAATATCTCGTGATGCTTGAAGAGGCTAAGAAGCGCGACCACCGTAAGATAGGCAAGGAGATGGAGCTGTTCATGTTCTCTGAGAAGGTGGGCAAGGGACTTCCTATCTGGTTGCCCAAGGGTACCGACCTCCGTCTGCGCCTGCAGGAACATCTCCGCAAGGTTCAGAAGCGTTATGGCTATCAGGAAGTCATCACCCCGCACATCGGAGGCAAGAGCCTGTATGTCACCTCTGGCCACTATGCCCACTATGGTCAGGACTCTTTCCGTCCTATCACCACTCCTGAGGAGGGCGAGGAGTATATGCTGAAGCCCATGAACTGTCCTCACCACTGCGAAATCTTCGCATGGAAGCCCCGTTCATACCGTGACCTGCCCCTCCGCATTGCTGAGTTTGGCACGGTTTACCGCTATGAGCAGTCCGGTGAGTTGCACGGCTTGACGCGTGTGCGCTCGTTCACGCAGGACGATGCTCACCTGTTCTGCCGTCCTGATCAGGTGAAGCAGGAGTTCCTCAACGTGATGGACATCATCGGTGTGGTGCTCACCGCCTTCGGTTTCAATTTCGAGGCACAGATTTCTTTGCGCGATCCTAACGACCATACCAAGTACGTAGGTACCGATGAAGACTGGGCACTGGCCGAGCGTGCCATCCAGGAGGCTTGTCAGGAGAAAGGCCTGAATGCCAAGGTCGAATACGGCGAGGCAGCATTTTATGGTCCTAAGCTCGACTTCATGATCAAGGACGCTATCGGTCGTCGCTGGCAGTTGGGAACCATTCAGGTTGACTACAACCTGCCCAAGCGTTTCAATCTGGAATATACCGACGAGGACAACCAGAAGAAGACACCCGTCATGATCCACCGTGCACCGTTCGGTTCGCTGGAGCGCTTCTGTGCCGTGCTCATCGAGCACACCTCCGGTCACTTCCCCTTGTGGCTCACTCCAGAGCAGGTGGCCATTCTGCCCCTCTCTGAGAAGTACAACGACTATGCCCGCGAGGTTGCCCAGCAGTTCGAGCAGGGTGGGGTGCGTCCTACCATCGACCTGCGCAACGAGAAGCTAGGCCGTAAGATTCGCGACAACGAGCTGAAGCGCATCCCTTATATGGTCATCGTGGGCGAGAAGGAGGCTGCCGACAAGACGGTTGCCGTACGCCCGCAGGGTGGCGGTGAGCAGACCGTAATGGCTATCCAGGAGTTCATTGACCACATCAATGCCGAGGTGGCTGAAATGACCAAGAATTTCTAGTCGATAACTGTTTTATGGAGAGGACACCTCTGCGGGGGTGCCCTCTTTATCCCAACATCAAAATAGGCTTTAATTATGAACAAGAACGAGAAATTTGTCATCACAATCAATCGTGAGTTAGGCAGTGGCGGCCGCACAGTAGGCCGCAAGTTGGCAGAACGGCTTGGCGTAGCTTTCTACGACAAGGCACTCATCAAAGGTCTCCAGGAGAAGTTCCACCTCACCGTAGATGAGATAGAGCGCCTGAAGGGCGAGAAGAAGGGCTGGTGGAGCGACATCAAGCGCATACTGCAGATTGGTCCCGGCATGGATTCCAACTACTATCTGCCTCAGAAAGGCGGTGCTGCCGACCTGTTGGACACCAAGGACATCTTCGAGGCCGAGACGATGATTCTGCAGGACATAGCCATCCATGAGTCGTGCGTGGTGGCTGGCCGCAGCGGTTTCTACGTGTTCCGTGCCTATCCCAACCATCTGAACATTCTCATCCAGGCCTCAATGCCCTTCCGCATCAACCGCGTGATGCGCAAACAGAACGTCACCGAAGAGAAGGCCCGCGAGATTATCAGTAAGGTGGATAAGATGCGCGAGAACTATGTGAAGGAATATACCAAGACCTCGCGTTACGACACTCACAACTACGACCTCGTCATCTCGGCCGACGGCAAGAGCGAGGACGAAATCGTGGACTTCATCATGCAGTACATCGGGTAGGGGAGATTTGTCCCTAATGGACGTAAGTTACAAGAAAAGACGAAACAAAGGACTGACAAGCCTACAATGAGCAAGCAGACTATATATTTCTCCGTCATTTGTTCGTTAGTTCTTCGATAGTTGTCCGTTAGTTGTTCGATTATTCATCAAAGAAATAACGAAGTTGTAAAGAAGAAATAACAAATAAATATTGAACCTGCTGCCTTATTGGTGCAGTGCAAGTGGCTGTTAAATATAAAATATAAAGTCGTGAAAATAAAGCATCCATCTATTGGAGTCGAGATTATCGGCAAGATACCATCGCTTGGAGTGACCAAATACATCCGAAACGGGACGGTCGTCACACGAGTGTCCACCTCAGAAGGACGTCAAAGCAATACGCGTGGTCAGTTCATTCAACGGCAGCGTATGCGTCATAGTATCGCTTTGTGGAAAGAC
The DNA here is from genome assembly GCA_902770195.1 of uncultured Prevotellaceae bacterium. Taxonomy (GTDB): domain Bacteria; phylum Bacteroidota; class Bacteroidia; order Bacteroidales; family Bacteroidaceae; genus Prevotella. The sequence goes on along the minus strand of CACXSA010000004.1, from coordinate 15,461 downwards.
CTGTCACGATGGTCACCTATGTTCACTGAGGGGAAGACTACTTACCACCGTTTTCTATCGTTGGCAAACCAACTGCCAGTGGTTTTCCTGCCTAAAAACAAATCTTCAGTTGAAGGTTCACTACTGGTGCCTGGCATTCCGGTGAGCGAAGGCAATCTGTTGCCCGTTCAGCAACGACTGGGTGAAGTGGACGGGACTCCTGCACTCATCACCGATCGCAAAGCTGCCGATGTACGCCCTTTTGAAGTCTTTTTGCTTTACACCGCTGAACAGCAGTTTCAACGTGAAAACTGTCCCAAAGTGAGTTTCACGATGCGGGAGGTAAAACGGGGCGAGTTTGTCCTTGTGGATGGGTGTCTGGCATTGACGGATAATGACTTCGCCAATGAGATGAAAGGTTGGGCCTTGGTGCGTGTGATAGGTAAGAATTGCTCAACGCAGTCCATCGTAACTCGCTGCAAGTATTACGTGCAGTTCAGCACTGAAGAAGCGCTTGATAATGCAGCCAAGAGTTATGGTGGTTTGAAATAAGATTTCCTTTGGTGCTCCTTTGGTCCTCCTTTACACCTCCTTTGGTGTCCTTTTAGAGACTCGGAGGATAGTTATACGGAGGTAGCACGGAGGGTGCACGCTAAATCCACGGAAGTCCTACGGAGATGTAACGGAGATATAGCGGAGAAGAAGGTAATAAATGCCAATTTTATGCAATTTTGACTCTCAAAAGGAGAAATTTTGTCTCTTTTTGTGACTTTTTTGACTTTGTGTGATTCCGTTTCGATTATTTTTTGTAATTTTGGCGCGTATTTCTCGAAAGAGAGTACAAAGACATATTTGCTCAAATTCTCCAGTCGAATCAGCACCTCGCCAGAGAAGCAAAAGAGCAAAACCTAATATCTGTTGGAGCTGCGCATAAGCGCAGGCTTCATCATAAGATATTAGGGGTCGTGCTGAACCTGACTGGAGATATGGCAGTTGTCTGCGCTTTCTCTATGTCAAGAGGTTAGTGCAGAATGTCATTAACAAGAGTACTAACCGCTAAAGCAAAGAGCAAATATGGATGTCCCGTTTGTGCTCAAAGACATAAGAAACCGTAAAGGTTTGATGGGATATGAAAGAAAGTCCTCAACGTTCTGCCTTGGGACAGACGTCGTCGGACTTTCTGCGTTTATATAGCATCTGATGTGAAGAGTGTTTGCGGACAGATAAGAAAAGTATGGATTACGACCTCTATGATGATGAACAATTAGTCAATGGAATACTGAATAACAACAGACCATTGATAGAGTATTTCTTTCAGAAGAAATGCTCGAAACTTTTCGCTTATATTCTTTTGAATGTTTTTGATGGGAATATTGACAAACGTGAGTTGGTCAGCGAGTTATACCTTTTTATGGCTAATAATAATTGGGCGGTGATTCGCAAGTTCCAGTATCGCAGTACGCTTATGACCTATGTCAGTGTGGTAGCTGTGCGTTTCTTCCAAAAAAAACGTATGGTACTGATAGATTCCATACCAACGGAGGAACTAAACGATAAAATGAAACAAGCATATAATTCTGGATTAACCATAGAGCAACGTATGGATATTCATTCAGCTTTGAAGAAGATGCCAAATGCCCGATACCGTCAAGTCATTGAGGTGTTGGACTTGCAAGATGTTCAACCGGAAAAATTAGCAAAAGAAATGAACGTAACAGTAGATAATTTGTATAACATTCACCGTCGCGCACTTGTGCAGCTTCGTCTTATAATGGGTAGAAAGGAGGATTATTATGGATAATTTTGATAATTTCATTTCTGATGAAATGCTTGCTGCCTATATTGATGGTAATGCAATCCCTATTGAAGAGAATATAATAGGGGACTGCTTGGATAACGAAGAATTACAGGAACTCCTAGAAATTGTTTCAGACATAAAAAACAATCCCGAACTCATTGATTCGGGTGAAAGTTTACAAGCAGAAATCCCAGATAAATTGTTTGAAGGTCAAGATATTTCTTTAGAAGAAATCAAACGAAACGTAGAAGAAACAGATAAGCATGTGATGTAGTAATATGGACAACTTCTTGACACATACATTTAGCATCAAGAACCATCCCATTTGCGAACTGAAAGAGAAGTTCAAAATACAATATGTGATGGGGTTGGGGGAATTTATGTGTTATATGTCAAAAAAAGATAGTCGGGCAAGCCTTGTTTATAAGGTTTGGGCTTCTTCCATAACATCCCCCATACCTTCTTCATATTGGCAATGCACATCAAATTTTTGCCAAATAAAAAAGGCAGTTTCACTAAAACGAGACGGGTTCATTTTTTTCACGATGAGGAGGCCTTTCTTTTTTGATTGCTTTTATCTTGTATCAAAATTGAATTCCAAATTACTAGGTGACGCTTATATGTTATTGTATGATTATGTTAAGGATATTATAGCAAGATGCATCCTTAAGGATATTTATTTCAATTGGAATTTGCCTACGCAAAGTAAAATTCCACAACAACTTATAGCGCACCGTGTATTTGACCAAGATTTCCACAAGAAGCCTTTAAAAAGAATTCTTGTCGTAGCAACCATGAGTGCAGGAAAATCAACTCTTATTAATGCTCTTACTGGCTATCGTGTTAATGAGACAAGGGCAACAGCGTGCACCCAAAAGTTGTGCTACTTATACAACAAGCCCTTTAACGATGGAGGAACTGCAAAACTTACAAATGGTCGTTATATCTACAAAAACGATGTGGAAACACTTCAAAAAGATGATGCAGTAGAAATAGCGTTACATTTTAATTCCACCTTGTCTAATAGTCGGATATGCTTTATTGATACGCCAGGAACCAATTATAGCGGAGACAAGTGTCATGGAGAGATCACACTGAAAGCTATAGCTTCTAACAATTACGATGGTATTATTTTCGTTTCCAACGCCTTGTACTTTGACACTGAAGACGAAAGGGCGTTATTGGACTATACTATTTCGCACACCAAGAAACAGGTTATATTTGTTCTGAATCAATTAGATGGCTTCAATCCTCGACACGATTCCATCAAAGAAACTTATAGAGAATTTGAGACCATTTTGAATACTAAAAGAGCAAACCCGGTAATAGTTCCACTATCTGGTTACTACTCGTTCCTCCTTAGAATTGGGATGAGAAATAAGCTAGACGAAGTGGAAATTGATGATCTCCAAAAATTGAAGAAACGGTTTCAAAAGGATTTCTACTGCTTACCAACTTATCATCTAAATAATACGATGGATACAAATATCCAGGATAGAGAATTATATAAATCAGGCATTACATTATTAGAAAGAATAATTAAAAACGTATGAAAACAGTAAAGATTAAGTACAACCCATTTACAAAAAGCACAGAAATTATTGTCGATGGGAAAAAACCAAAGGGAAATAGTTCTCTTAACTTTGGTGAGAAACGCTTACAAGAATGGGCTGGCGACCTTTCAACCATCCTTGTAAATGAATATCAAGACAAGAACTTCTCGATGGAGTTTACTGGAACATTAGCTGATTTTGAGGATTTACAATCCGGATTGTCTACTCCTCAAGTTGGAATACATATAGAGCAATTTAAACATAATTGTACTCCAAGCGTTTCGGATACGGAAGCGGAAGTTGATAAAATTTTTGACGAAATTAAGAACGGGCCAGTTGCCCAATTAAAGGACGAAGCAATTCTACAAGCATTCCAAAGGGCAAAAGACCAACGTTTTGAAATCAATGTAGTCGCAACAATGAGTTCTGGCAAGTCAACACTTATAAATGCTTTATTAGACTATGAACTTATGCCAGTTGCCAATACTGCAACTACTGCTACAATAGTGAACATCATTGACACCGATAGAGAAAAGGGAGATTATCGGGGAGTTGCTTTTGATAGCAACGGAAAGAAATTGTTTGAAGATAACGAGTTGACTCTATCCAAGATGGAAGAGTGGAATAAAAATGAGAAAATATCATCAATAGACATTGAGGGAAGCATACCTTGTGTCAACTCTGTTGGAATGAGGTTGGTTCTAGTTGACACTCCGGGACCAAACAATTCTGGTGACCAACGGCATAAAGCCATGACCTACGAGATGATGAATGACTCCGACAAGTCATTAGTCTTATTCGTCATGAACGCAACTCAATTTAATACCGATGACGAGACCGCATTTTTGGATTACATTTGTGAATGTATGAAAAAAAGAGGGAAGCAATCACGGGAGCGCTTTATTTTTGCGGTGAACAAGATTGACAATTTTCATCCAGTAAAAGAGAGCGTTGATGATATACTATCACAAGTGAAAGCAAAACTTGAATCAAGAAAGATTTATGAGCCAAATATCTTTCCCGTTTCTGCTCTTGCGGCTTTTGAAGCCCGAACTGCGCCAGAAGAGCCCTATGTTATTGATACATTTAGAAGGAGGATGAAAAAATATCCAAGCTATCATTTTGACTCATTTTACCATTTCTCCCATCTTCCCCGTCTCGTACAAATAGAATTAGAACAATATTTAAAAGAGGCTGACGCTAACCCTAATCATGAAGAAGGAGAAAAAACAAGCGTGGAAATACATAGTGGCATTGTATCAATTGAAAAAGCTATTGAATTGTATATCAACAAATATGCACGAACTATAAAGGTTTTCGATTTGGTCCAATCCTTTAACAACAGATTGAATGAACTGGCAGCAATAGCGACATTAGAGCAAGCCATTAAAGAAGATACGGCAAAGAAAGTTCAATTAGATGAATCAATAAATAACATTAGAAAGAAAATTCGTTCTGGAGAGTCTGCTCGGCAACTATCCTCTTTGGTTGAGGATATTGATATTACTGATAGTGTAAAGCAAGAGATTGAAGAATATGTTGACAAACAAAGAACAAATATAAATAAAATTATATTCCGATATACAAACAGTACCAAAGTTATCAAGTCGGAAGCAACAAGCCAAGCAAGTAAGATACAGAAAGAGAGTAATGATATTCTCGACCAGTTAGAGGCGCAAATTGACAAGATTCTAAAGACCACATATATGACGCTTTACAAAACAATTGTTAAGCAATATGAGGCTTTTGTTAAGGATCTCGGAATCAATATTGACAAGAATGCCCTCGTTATTAACCCGTTGAATTTCGTAGCGGAGGATTTGGCAGATTTGGATGCCGTCTTAAGAGCAGAAACTACTCGTAAAGATGAGGGAAGTTATCAAAATAAAACTGTTCGTGAAGCCTATCAAGAAAAGAAAACCAATTGGTTTTGGACACCTTGGAATTGGGGAACAGAAAGATACGAAACTAAGTATCGTGACAAGACTGTAAAAGAATGGGTTTCGGATTACAAGGAATATGTTAATATGACAGAAGTTGTTAATAAGTATTTTGAGCCGATCCAAATACAACTTGGTGAAGCAAAAGAGTCTGCAATGAAACATGTTGCCTCCGAGACCAATAGAATAAAGAAGATGCTGGGGAAACAGCTTAAAGCTATTAACGAGGCACTTGAAAAGAAACTGAATGAGTTGCAGGGCACTATCAATGATGCCAACGTCACTGCACAAGAGTTGGAAACCAAGAAAAAGAATCTTCTGTGGATGAATGGAATTATAGCAAGGATTAATAAACTTATAAATTTCTAAACGATATGAAACAAGAGTTTGTAGCGGCTGTAGCCAATAAGAAATTGGCAAAAGTTCGTATATCATTAACAAATGAATTGTTGTTAGACCCGCGTGGCACAACGTTTGGCGAGATGCTTTCGTATGCCATGAGTGAAATTCCTGAACTCTTTGATGAGAACAAAGAAGCAGGCTATACCGTTCCATCACAAGAAGAATGGGATGAAGACTTTTTATTCAAAGTAAAGAATGATTTGGATTCTAATTTTTCAAGAGAGAAATTAGCTTTCTATGAGACCGTAGTAAAAACTGTCGGAAAAAGTAAAGGAGAGGAAATCGACAAGGAAGAAAGAAGGTCGAAAGAGCAACAGCAATCTAAACAACAACAAAGTCCTAAACGACCCATTAACAAAACTTATGCTACTGTGTCTGCAGGTGGCGCAACCCTTGCTCTTGTTGGACTTGTTGCAGGGAAAACTTTATTAACGGTTGTTGGTGGTGCTGTTTTGATAGTTGGTGGTGTCCTTTTGTTGAATGATAAAATGGAGAGACAATGAGTACGATTCACGATAGAAACAAAAAGAAGTCAGAGGTTTCCATAGAGGAATCTTTGGCAGAGAGGAACTTGGGAATAGAATTGGAAGAAGATTCTTTGCCAAGTCATATGCCCCAAACAGAGGTTGAGCAAATATCTCAACAAAACTTGTCTGAACAAAAGCATACCGAGGTGAAAGACTATCAAGAAAGGGCCTCTAATGCACTATCTCTTGTTAACGATGTCGTCTTAAAGAATTATCTCGTACAATTGTCAGGTATGGACTTGGTAGAGATGCCAGACGTTTCAACTGACGGAATTATCCTTTTCAAAATCAATAAGATGGTATATGAGAAGGATGAATATGCTACAGACAAGTTTGTTAGCATGGTTAGTGCTATGACATTCACTAGTAGTTCTATCTTCATTTTAGTGGATGGGCATAAGGACCACACAGATTTCTATTTGGGCATTCGTTGTGAGGATGAAAATAGGACGGCGAGTTCTGTTGCGGAGACATTTAAAAGTGCAATCTGTGGACAGTTCCCTGGTGTCCAAATGAATGACATCTCTTTTATAGAAAAAGGGGCAAGTGCATCTGAGCAAGATAAAATTTTTGCACGGCTCAGGGAGGCAAAGAGTATAAGTTCGTGTGTAGGAATCCCCTCTATTAAATCTAAAGATCAAGACCGTTCAAACTCTGGCTACATACAAGGAATTGAGAAGTTAGCATTAGCTATGCGTGGCAAGGAATATACGGCTGTAGTTTTGGCAAAGAATCAGACTGCTGAAGATATCCATAATATTCGTGTTGGATATGAAATGTTGTATACCCAGCTTTCTTCACAGGCATCCCAGCAATTAGCGTATTCAAATAGCGAGTCAATGGCTAATAGTCTTACTAGCACAAAGGGCTACACAGATACAAAGACTGTTAGTGAAATGTCTGGTAAGACCCACTCATTACAATATTCTAAAGCAAATACCGAAGGAGAAAGTGTATCAAAAGGAAGCTCGCAAAAGAATTTTTGGGGGAAAGCAGGAACAATAGCAGAGCCTTTATTTTATGCAGGAACATATTTAACAGCTACAGGAGTAGGCGCGCCTGCCGGTGCTATTATGATGGGACTTGGCGCAGCTGCTGGCTTAGGGAAAGTTTTGGGAGAAGGTAGTAAGTCAAAGAATGACACTAAGAGTAAAAGTGAAACTTATACAGTTGGTACCAATGAAGGATTCACAGAAAGTCATTCTGAAAGTTCTTCTCATGCGGACAACTTTAGTATGAGCAATGGCCAAACTGCAACTATTGGTGAATCAAAGACTGTGACTATAACTATCCGCGACAAGCACATTGATGAGTTGCTAAAACGTATTGATAATCAACTTGAACGAATTAACCAAGCTGAAGGTTCTGGACTATGGCAAACTGGCGTCTATTTCTTGTCATATGAAAATGATAGAGCAACGGCAGAAATAGGAGCAACAATTTTTCGATCAATTATGGAAGGTGAGAGTTCTGGTGTGGAGGTTTCTGCTATCAATTCATGGTATCTTGATGGCGCAAAAGAAAACTTGGCAAAGGGACTTCCACTTGCAATTTCTTGTTTCACTCATCCTGTTTTTCTATATAAGAACAAATCAGAGCAAGATATTCATGTCACAGGGACATCACTTATAAACAGTTCGGAACTAGCTATGATGATGGGGTTGCCACGTAAATCTGTCCCGGGGCTTCCTGTTGTGGAACATGCATCTTTGGCTAAAGAAGTTGTTAGCTATTCTGGGAACAAGAAAAGTCGTGAAATTGGGTTAGGTTGCATTTTTGATTATGGAATGGAATACCCAGAAAATAAGGTTACTCTAAAGCAAAAGAGTTTAACTCAGCATGTTTTTGTTACGGGATCTACTGGATGTGGTAAGAGTGAGACAGTATATAAACTGATTGGCGAGGCTCTTTCTACAGGGGCAAAGTTCTTAATAATAGAGCCAGCTAAAGGCGAATATAAAAATGTTTTTGGTAATGTTGCCGTTTTTGGTACCAATCCTAAAATCACAAGACTATTACGTATAAATCCATTCCGTTTTCCAACAGGTGATAATGGAATTCATGTATTAGAACATGTTGACCGTTTGGTTGAAATTTTTAATGTATGTTGGCCAATGTATGCAGCAATGCCTGCAGTTCTCAAAAAGGCAGTATTGGCGTGCTATGAAAAGTGTGGCTGGGACTTGATTAATTCAAACAACCGATATGCAACTGAGTTATTCCCAACATTTGCTGATTTACAGCAAGAATTAGTACAAGCGATTAACGAGTCGGCTTATTCTGAGGAAGTGAAAAGTAACTATACCGGTTCTTTGATTACTCGTGTAGAATCATTAACGAATGGAATTAATGGTGAAATTTTTGCTTCAACCGATTTAAAAGATGATGTGCTGTTTGATGAAAATGCCATTATTGATTTAAGCCGTGTCGGTTCTTTGGAGACGAAATCTCTCATTATGGGCATTCTGATCATGCGACTAAGTGAATATCGAATGTCCACTGTAAAAGAAGCAAATAGCGGGTTACGGCATATTACTGTTTTGGAAGAGGCTCATAATATCTTGAAACGTACTTCAACAGAGCAATCGATGGAAGGCAGCAATGTTGCTGGGAAGTCGGTAGAAATGATTACCAATGCCATTGCGGAGATGCGTACATACGGTGAGAGTTTTGTTATAGTTGACCAATCACCTACTTCAGTTGCTCCCGCTGCCATCAAGAACACAAATACAAAGATTATTATGCGACTGCCCGACGGTGATGATCGAAAAATTACGGGTAAGGCAGCAAGCATGAAGGATAATCAGATTGATGAGATTGCAAAACTACCGACAGGTGTGGCCGTAGTTTATCAGAATGATTGGGTTGCTCCAGTTTTGTGTAAAATAGATATGTACAAAGGTGAGAGGACTCCCTTTACTCCTATTGATGGAACGCGTAGGTTTGATAATTCTAAGGCAATAAATGCTGAAATCTTGAAATTATTGCTTAAAGGGCGAATCAATGTACCAATAGAATTGGATACAGACTTTGTTCTCGGAAACATCCAGAATTGCAGAATGCCTACATCACTAAAAATTGAAATTACAAACATTATTGCTGATGTTAAACAGGGAAAAGACGTGATTTGGCAAGATGAAAATTTTGCCAGGCTGTCTCATATCGTTGTAGATTTATTGTCTGCAAGGATAGCTGTTGAGCAAAATGTTAAGAAAGCAAAGGATTTTAAAGAATTGGATTTGTTGCTTGATAGTTTTGTTGCCCAACAGGCCTCTATATCAGAAAATCTAAAGCTGGCAGTCCGTCAATGTCTGATGATGCAGTACGGCGAAAAGGACGATACCAGTAAAAGGATATATAATGCTTGGTTTACAGAAACAAAAAAACATTTATTGTCATGAACATCGAAGAACAGAATCTTGAAAGAACGAGGCAAGAATCCTTGTTAGCGGAGTTGTCTAAGGACACTCAAATGCTTGAAGAGACGGAACGTAACGCATCTTTAGCAAATCTTGGGAAAAACGAGAATCGTAATGATGCTGTCAAGCAGGACGCAGAGAAGCCAAACTTGGCAAGCATGATTCATCCTGCCGCAATTGCTTATGGTTTACATAAGTTGTCAGAAATGCCAGCAGTAAAAGAGACCATTGACGGCTGTAAAGCCTCCATTAGCGATACGTTGTCTGATTGGAGCCATAAGATAGACGAATTCTTTATTGGTGTCTATGATAGTGTCAAGGATTTCTTTACAGGTAATGATGCTGACGCTAAAGCGATAGAGAATTTGGGCGGTAATTTTGTGGAGGAACGGGATTTTGGTCTTGACAAGTGTACCGAGGCTGCAAAGGAGATTTTTAATTCTGGTGTAATTGAGAATTGGGCAAACCTTTCTTTGGAACAAAGGAAAGAGATAGCTGGAGCTTATGCCAATGAAGTCGCCCAAGCTTTTGAACTTCAAAACTACGCAGGCGTTTATTTTGAAGATTTAGAACCTGGCGTCGGCGGATATAATAATGGCGATGGAAGTATACATTTGTCGAATGATTTGCTTTCGGCATGGTCATCTCCCCTCCAAATAATGAGCACTATAACTCATGAACTAAGACACCAATATCAATTTGAGGCTGTACAAGGTTATCATAATGTAGCAGAGGACGTAAGGAAAGAATGGGAAGTTGCTCAAGAAATATACAATTATGATCAACCATATTGTTATGATCCTTGGGGCTATTTTTATAATCCTCTTGAAATTGATGCTCGTTATGCTGGTGAGACAGTAGTAAGGAATGTTACTCATGATATGATTAATGCTTAAAACAGAAAAATATGAATACAATTGATAGACAAGAATTGAAGAATCGCCTTATTCAAGAAGGATATGTCGAAGCTTTTGGTTTAGATCAAACCATTGATCGCTTGCTTAATCTTGATGGGAAGGCAGCAGAGATGCTTAAAGCTTGGATGGATGAAGGAATTATTCCTGAGTTTGATGAGATAGAGGGCATAGATTCAAAAGTCTTGCGTGAACAACTAAAGATGAAAGAGCCTGCTATTATTCTCTCGTATGGGATGCTTCAGAAAGATCCGAAGATAAATAGCATTCACCTAAAGAATATTCTTAGAAACAAGATGGTATATGGACTGAAGAAATAAAGTGTCATTAAAAGACCAGTCCTAACACAATTAGTGTATGACTGGTCTTTTAATGATTTTTGAATCTATCTTTTCGATTTGAAATCATTATGAACGATTATACACCTTTCATGGATCAGTATCCAGAATTGCAGTTAGTACCTACTACGAGCATTAATATCGGCATAAGTAACTTTCAAAAGAAGTTTGATTATGTCCAAAACTTGAATCGCAAAAATAAGAATGGAGTAAAAGAACATTTCCATCTTCTTGTGAAAGATGGGAAGTTTGGTGTTTTACTCCATTCTTCTGGCTTGTTTAGTGATACCAATAGCGTGGCATTGCCTGCTATACATGATTCTATTGAATTCTTATACAAGAAGAATAAATCGTTTGGTGCAATAATACAGAAGGGTGGCAAATATGGCTTGTTTTTCTGGGAATATGGTGTATTGACTAACAAAAAATATACTGTTCCTACTGAATTTGATTTAATGGAGGTTATGGAAAACAAGCGTATTAAAGGGGTAAAAGATAATACGATTACCTACTTTGATGAAACAGGTCACGTTTTAAAATAAAATAAGCACTAACTGGTATTCGGAACAAGTGGTTTGTCAAACAGCAATCAAAGAAAGTTCGTTTACAGCTATCCTTTGCCGTTGTAGTTCCTGATAGCATTGTGGTGGACAAGAAAACATCTAACTTTATTTAAAATTCATTGGGGGGTATTTGCAACAGTAAATTGAAAACGAAAAAAAATGAAATTACAAATCAGTTATAGTGAATTGGAGTCCATAATACAAGAGGAAACAGGCCAAGGCGTAGAAATTGGATATGTTGATCCCCAAACCATCGAGTTGCGAAAGGACATGAAGGTTTTCATGGTCCACAAAAAAGTAAGTATTAATTTGGAAGTGATAAAAGTCGAAAGAACAGATCTTGTTGTAAAGTTGCGGGGCTTGGTCTTGAGATGGCTGCAAAAGGCTTCCTGGAGTTTTTTAGGGAAACACTTAGTGGTATTATTGATGATAAAGGTTCCAATACATTAGTAGTACACCTTGATCAAATCGAGAAACTGAGAGGAGCACTTTCTGCAGTGAGCCTACAATCAATTTGTTTCGACGATAAGACTACAATAATTTTATTCATATTGAAAACATGACGAAGTTTCTGTTTTTTATAATGTTCATAGCAAGTTCTATTCTTGCATCTGCTCAAGATCCGATACGTGCAGATGCCAATAAAAGTGACATTATAAATAAAAGTGTCAAAGAGAAACTGAGAAAACTCTATCAACTTCAAATCGTTCTCACAGAATTAGATAGTATTAAGGCCAAAAGTGAACAGCAGACTGAAGGTATTGATGCGATCAATGTAGACGAAGAAAAACTTCTACAAAGTTCCCGTAGTTTGGAGTATTTGATAGAACCTCACCTATTGTCATCTTTTAAGCGCATACGAATTACCACTCGCAACAAAATAGGCATTGTGAACGTGAATGGTGATGCCTGTGGCGGTTGTTCAAATAAGATACCACAAAAACAATTGCACGATATCAAATGTTATAAGAAAGTTGTGGTATGTGAATATTGTGGGCGCATTCTGATTGACCCTAAACTGGCAGCAAGTGTTCGTTTACTCAAAGATTATTAACAAGAAGAAGTTGTACCCGACACGAATGAGGGATTGAAACTATGATTTTAGAAGAAACTCTATCTAACGTTCTTTGGGGGCTATGTGTTATTGTAGGTATATTGCTTACATTGTACATTGGTTTCAAATCATTTCAGAAGGAATCCAATAAAGGATTGAAAAGTTTTGCAACTACCTTTGGAGTAAGTGCTATTCTTTCTGTAATTTGTGCATTCTTTTTGTTTTGGCTTTTACAATTTCTACTCGGTATAATAATTTCTTATGGGGCAATAGAGATAAAAGAGATAGTTTATAAGGATGATAATTATGATATTGTTGTGAAGTACTATTTTGACAGATCAAAGATTCCTGAAGGGAAAGACTCTAATGCTCTAAATGAACCAGGAACCCATTATTTTAATAACACGACTAAGGAGGTGGCTTATTTTAATAGAACTTATTACAGTGAAATGACATTGAAGGTAAAACAAGACATAAAGAAGATGAAAGAAAGGCAAGAGGAAAAGCCTCTAGACTTAATACACATGAACAACCTCCGTGTCGAATATGATACTTTAAAGGGTGTTGTTATAAAACCATCATCATACTTCAATATGACAAAAATGGTTGACTGTGCATTTAAACCAAGTCCAACATCTATTACAGTAACTAGATCTAAGAATTCAAAGTATAAGTCATTTGATTCCGATTCTATTACGATTCTAGATGTAAAAGATTCACTTATTTGCCACCATGGAGTGGTTATCAGGGAATCCCATTAACTTTTACTCACTATGTTTTGAACTTATTTATTAAGGTATCTCGTTGGCTCATATAGACAAGATTCCCCCACATTTGACATGTTTCAGATGTGGGATTTGTTTTTTTTGTTGATAGAAACTTAATAATTCTGTACTCTATGTTGTAAACAATTGTAACCAACATTATTATGAGGCAGAATATACTATTGCTATTTTTATTTGCTTCTTTATCAAGAAAGTATGGAAGGTAGAAAAGCTTTTGAAATTTTCTTTAGGTCATTAAGAACACGGAATTACTATATACCAGAATGGCTGAAAGCGATAATTAAAAGTATTATTCGTCACAACTAAATATTGTTTGGCAATATGAATCCTTATATTATAAATCACTACTGTCCCGTTAAAGTGGACTAATCGCTCTTTGAAACAATTGAAATTCAGTCTATTATGCAGGTTTTTGAAATGAAACGGACTTGATTTTGTAACTTTGCAGCCAAATACAATTGACTGCTATGTTCCAAGACAAATACGTTTTCGCTCAACTTACCGCTTTTCTGAACAGGACTCAGTTCAACAACTACGTTCGCAAGTATGATGGTAACCGCTACGTGAAGCACTTCACTTGTTGGAACCAATTGCTTGCAATGATGTTCGGCCAACTGAGTAATCGTGAGAGTCTTCGTGACCTGATTGTAAGCGTCCAAAAATGACGTATTGCGGCGATTAAGATAAAAATTTACCTTTGCACTGAATTTTAAATTTTTCGATTATGTTCAGTAGCAAAGATTTTGAAAAGCTCTGGTTTCTGTACCAGACAGAGGGGGTTCCCGAGGAGGAGTCCATTAATTCATTCTGTGAAGATGACGAGCCTACGCTCAAGTCATCAAGGCGAAGGGGCCGCAAGGCAGAACCGGCTGGTATACAGGTTACAATTCAGACCAGCGATGGACTTCATCTTCGCAAGGTCGGCTTAGACTACCAGGAGCTGAAAACGTTGGTAGAGAAACTGGAGGGGCTATGCTGACACTCTCCGGATTGAAGAAGTTCTATTTCCTTCCAAATTTCCACGATATGCGCTGTAAGGCTCCCAGAGTAGCTGAGATAGTACGTAACAAGTACCACCGCGATCCCCTGAACGGTGATGTGTATATCTTCATGTCGAGAAACTGTCGCAGGGTGCGCATGATCCACTACGAGAATCATGCCTACTATTTGCATGAGAAGACCTTTGTAGATGGCTACAGGTTTGTACAGGTAAAGTTCACTGGTGATGGTGAGAGAGCCTATCGCATAGACTGGAAGGATCTGGTCGCAGTACTTCAGGCACCAGTAATCAAGACGTTGAGAATCAGCTGATTGTTTTTTTTGAGTTAACGTTAATTAACTGATAATCAGATAATTAGATGAAATATTATTTGGTAGTTTCAGATATTTTTAGTACCTTTGTAGAGGATTACAAAGGATATGGAAATAGACGAACTGACCCAAAGAGTGCTTCATCAGAAGCGTATGGAGGAGCTGGAATCGAAGCCTGCTGCTCCGTACGATCCGTCTGAAGGTATGACTACGATGGAAGAGCTTCGGAGCTATATCCGTTTCCTGTATGGCCAGTACATGGAGGAGAAGGAACAGAACCGCCAGCAGCAGGCAGCCATGCAGGAGTCTCTGGACGAGATGGCAAGACAACTGAAGGAGGCCAATGCTACCGCGAGGCTCGAGTCGGATGAACGCAGGAAGATGTGGCAGCAGTTTGAGAAGATGACAGGCGAGCTGAAGGAGGCCAAGGATAAGGTGCTTAAGCTTACCCGCGAGCTGCAGACAGCCAATGAGCGTCTGGGTGTGCTGAACTCAGAGCATTTTGGTACATCCAAGAGCCTAAAGGGTAGTGGAAAGAACAAGATGACCAAGGGCAAGAATGACGGCAGGGATGACATGGGTGGAAAGGCATCTGTCAATAATAGCGGTAGTCAGCCACAACCCTCGGAAACAGAGGATGCATCTACGGAGCAAGAGGTGAAATCGGTCTATCATGGTCCCAGTCGTGAGGGCTGTACCTACAACAAGCAGGTGGTAGGCACCCCCATAGAGCATAGGTGCGACCTGACCAGGCTGCCAGATGGGTGCACTGTCATCAAGAAGCTAAAGCCCAAGGTGGTGCGTGACCTGAAATGCGTCATAGAGGAACACCATTTCGAACGCTATAAGGTGAAGTATCCTGACGGCAAGATCAGGAC
>CACXSA010000003.1 GCA_902770195.1 uncultured Prevotellaceae bacterium | reverse complement strand
CTCACCTGTCCCTGATGAGTCTCTAGGACTACATCTCTTGACAGAGGTTGTGGCATTATATTCCCAGATCTGAAGAAGTAATCTGATGAGTGGCTACGGCTCACTACATCTGATAGAAGTTTGATCCGGCATTCCTGTTGCTTATGCAATTTCCTGACACAGCAAGAACGTGTCAGGAGGGGAATTTCTTGGCTGAATATGTGCAAATTAAAGTAAAAACGATAATAAAACGATTAAACGATGTTAAAAGACAGACCAATTATTTGGTTTGCAACATAGAGGGGACAGGTCACATCGTGCCTGTCCTGTGATGAAATTCCTGAAAAAATCCAAAATCCTTTGGCAGATTCTGAAAAAGTGTGTATATTTGCAAATCTCTAGTCCGATTTAATACTAACAATATAATAACTAAAAGACTATGAAACATTACAAATTATTCAAGTTGCGTGCTGTTCTACTGCTGTTTGCACTTTTATGTTCTATGCCAAATGTGTGGGCGGATAAACAATACATCAACGGCGTTAGTGGACCAATGTGGGAGATTGATGTAGAAACATACACCTTGATAATTAGCGGAGAAGGAGAAATGCCCGACTTTAGCTCTTATGAAGCGACACCTTGGAGTGGGGAATATTATGAGGGAATTATTATTGGAGCCGGCATTACCACTATTGGTAATTATTCGTTTTCTGCGCCTTCTTATTTAAATAATGTAACCTCTATATCATTACCTGACGGCTTAACTTCTATTGGCGATTATGCTTTCAAATATTGTAAGTTTACAACTGTTACAATACCCAGCACGGTGACGAATATAGGAACCGAGGCATTTCGTGGTACGTATATAGAATCAATAAGTATTTCCAGTAATTGGACTACTATTGGTAAAGGTGCATTTGCATATAGCAAAATTAATTCGATAACATTCGGTGATGGGGTCCAAACAATAGGTGAGGAAATGTTCATGCATTGTTTGGAATTGCAATCTGTTAGCATTCCTAACACTGTGATCACTATTAGCTCCAAAGCTTTTTATGAATGTTCA
Source organism: uncultured Prevotellaceae bacterium (assembly GCA_902770195.1). Taxonomy (GTDB): domain Bacteria; phylum Bacteroidota; class Bacteroidia; order Bacteroidales; family Bacteroidaceae; genus Prevotella. The sequence goes on along the minus strand of CACXSA010000003.1, from coordinate 101,629 downwards.
TCATTGGAATCGGTTACCCTTCCTGATAACATATCAGAAATAGGTGCTTCCGTTTTTTGTTTGTGTATATCACTGAAATCAATAGAAATCCCCAATAGCGTAACAACGATTGGAAATGGTGCATTTCAGTATTGTGGTTTGACTTCTCTGAACATACCTGCTCATGTAACATCGATTGGTCAATATGCATTCGGTTATACAAAAATGACATCACTTACAATTCCTGATAATGTTACAAGCGTTGACAATTATGCTTTTAAAGGTTGTCGCCTTTTAGAAACGCTGTCTGTACCAAATATAAGATTTGAGCCAGAGACGTTCGAAGGTTGTGAAAAATTAAGTTCTTTGGAGATTCGAGGTTCGGGAGATATGCCTAATTATACATCTACAAATACAACGAAATCACCATGGACGACAGTTGGGGAAAGTTTAGAGACGGTTGTTATTAGTACTGGTATTACATCTATTGGAGATCACGCTTTTGCTGCACTTAGAGGTTTAGAGACGGTGTCGCTTCCTAATACAATAACATCTATTGGAAAATCAGCATTTTATTGGACTCATATATCATCAATAACGCTTCCAAATAGTTTGTTGACGATTGGAGATGATGCATTTTCTTGTTGTCCACTCTTATCGTCAATAACCATTCCTGACAACGTGACATCCATCGGAGAATATGCATTTACTTACTGTACGATGCTGGAAACTGTTACATTGCCAAATAGTTTATTGTCGATTGGAGGCTATGCTTTTTCTAGGTGTCCACTTTTATCGTCAATAACCATTCCGGCTAGTGTTACGTCTATTGGTGGGTATGCGTTTGAGGATTGCCCAAAACTAGAATCAATTTCCGTGGCCAATGAAAACACCAAATATGATAGCAGAAACAATTGTAATGCTATTATTGAAAAGAGTTCTGATGTGCTGTTAGTAGGATGTCAGAACACAGTAATCCCCAATACAGTAAAGTCTATAGGAGATGGTGCGTTTTCTGGCTGCTCAAATCTTGTTTCAATTACGATTCCTGGTAGCGTAACTAATATCGGAGGGGGTGCATTTTTTTCTTGCACTAATTTATCTTCATGTACAATACCTGCTAGTGTAACTAAAATCGGTAATATACATAATGCATTTGGGGGATGTAGAAAGATGTCTGATGTATTTTGTCTAGCTGTTCCTGATGATTTAACATGGATTGAAAATGATTGGGAATTCAAGACTGATAAGGCAACCATTTTCCATGTAACAGACAAAGATGAATGGATAGCGAAATTTCCTGATGCCAATGTTACTTTCGTTGGTGATTTGGCAAATATAGAAAAACTTAGCGCTACTGTCACAGAATCTACTGCAACCCTACAGGTTAGCGAAGGAGAAGCCTCGTCATTATCGGGTGAATTGGCAATACCCGCTACTTATAATGACGGTACAGGCAGCTATCCTGTGACTGCCATTGGCGATGGCGCCTTCTCTAATTGTACTAATCTGACCTCTGTCAGTATTCCGAGTGGTGTTACATCTATCGGTGAATCAGCTTTCAGTGGATGTACGGGAATATCTTCAGTTAGTATTCCAAGCGGTGTTACGTCAATCGGGCAAAGTGCCTTTGCGGGCTGTACGAGTCTGACTTCAGCAACGCTTCCTAGTGGGCTGACTTCCATATCCCAATCTGCATTCACGGGATGCTCTTCTCTTGCTTCGGTTTCCATTCCCAACACAATAGCCAGTATCGGCAAGGAAGCATTCAAAGGCACGGGACTGACTACGGTTGAGATTCCTTATAATGTTGAAGCAGTCGGAGAGTCTTCGTTCGAAGGTTGTTCTGGTCTAGTTTCTGTGGAACTGCCCACGAATTTGGCAATTATTGCGAAGAACACCTTCCTGAATTGTACGAATATGACAACAGTGAATATCCCTGTGGCTACCACAGAGATAAAAGACGGTGCGTTCAAGAACTGCCAGAAACTGGTGGCTGTAAGCCTGCCCAGCGGATTGGTAGAGTTAGGTATGGGAGCCTTCGAGGCCTCTGGCTTGGAATCAATTACCCTCCCTCCTGGCGTGACAGCTATTGCTGCTAGTGCGTTCAAAAGTTGTCAGTCGTTAGTATCAGCTACTCTTTATTCTCCCACAGTGGCAACTGTGAGTGATGATTCTTTTAGTGATAATCATCAAGACTTGAAGATAAAGGTACCCAGTGACTTGTTGAATGCCTATCGGGGAGGAGTCAGCAATGCGATGAGGAAAAACAGATCAGCTGGTTGGAGCAACTATTCCAGCAAAATCTATCCTATCACCTTGGACTTGAACGCTGATCCGCAGAAAGCGACAGACAAGTGGTGTACCTATTATAATGATTTAGCCAATATGACGGTTCCCTCTGGAACAACCATCTATAAGGCTCAGCTTGATCAAGTGAACAACAAGGTAATGCTGACTGAGGTAGAAGGCAGTGTGGTTGCCAAAGGTAATGCCGTCATGCTGAAGTCAAGTAGTGCCAATATTGAATTATCATCCGCTACGACCTCCGACCTAGGAACATATAGCGATAACGACCTGAAGGGTGGTGATGTTACCAGTGGATATATAGCATACACATTGGCTGGCATCAATGGCATTATGGGATTCTACAGATTCACAGGAAATAGTCTCGACCCCAATAAGGCACATCTGGAGGTGGCCAATTCTAATCCAAATAATGCTCCTCAATTGATACCATTCGACAACGAAACAACGGGAATCATGCTTAACACGGTGAAAGCTGATGAAGAAAAGTCCGAGTGGTACTCTCTGGACGGCCGACAGATACAAGGAAGGCCAACACAAAAGGGCATCTACGTGAAGAAGGGTAGGAAGGTTGTAATTAAATAACTAAGGAAAAGGAGAATACAATATGAAACGAAATAAAAAACAATACGTAAAACCTGAAATGATGGTTTACCAGATGCGACATCATGTTCATCTGTTAAATAATTCTTTGCCATATGATCCGGATTCTCCTTCTGACAATCCGTTTCAATGGTAATTCCAGAATAGATTAAGGGGCTGGCACTTGATCTGTTGTTGCTTTTGACATCGTGAGTATAGACTTCTTACAGGATCACGGGGACAGATTTAACTCGCTGGGATGACTGACGAAGGTAGTGGCGCCGTGGGCTGTCAGGAACTGTCGGTCGCGGAAACCCCAAAGCACGCTGATACAGGGCAGTCCACTATTACGCGCCGTCATGATGTCAACATCGCTGTCACCGACATAGACGGCCCCCTGCTTGTCGCACCCCAGTTGGCGCAGGGCTTCGCAGACGGTATCGGGGGCAGGCTTCTTGCGGATACCCTCGGCTTCATGCTCGCCAATGGCCACTTCTATCTCGGGGAAGAAATGGACACAGAGTTCCTGGGTGGCAGCCATCATCTTGTTGCTGACAACAGCCAGACGACAACCTCTATGCTTCAGGGCGCGGAGCAATTCAGGGATACCGTCGTAAGGACGGGTAGTGTCGAGCGAGTGCTCCATATAATACTGGCGAAAGGTAGCAAAGGCTGCCTCGAACTGGGGATTCCCGGCACCATCGGGCACGGCACGCTCCATGAGCAGGCGCACACCGTTGCCCACAAAGCGGCGGACGTCGTCGATGGAGTGTTCAGGCATTCCATGCTGGCGCAAAGCATAGTTGACGGCATTGGCCAAGTCTTGCAGGGTATCGAGCAAGGTTCCGTCGAGGTCGAAAATAAAGACTTTGTACATTACCGCTTGGAACGTTGAATCATCGTTTTCACCTTATTATTATATTTAGTAGCGGCAAGTAGCTCCTCGATGGTAAGGTGCATGCGATACTGCCAATGGTTATAGGGGTCGCTTGGAACGTTGATACGCTCGTATTGTGGCAACTTAGAGCGTAGTTCGCCATCCATCGCCAGCCAGTCCTGCAACGAGAGCAGGCAGAGCATAGAGGGACAGTAGAGATGGCGGGCGATAATCTCCTCAGCCAAGTGGGCAGGCAACTGCTCTGGCGCCCTACCCTCCTTCTGCAACATGGTGACATAGTAACGCTGGCGACGCTCAGGATTCTCCTGCCACCATAGACGCAACGATGGCATGTCGTGGGTGGAAATAGTGCAAACGGAGCGAATGGGGTTTGCCTCCAGATGGGCATATTCAAAGCCTTGTTGTTTGGGTTGCTGCTGTATCTCAAGTGTCAGCACGCGCAACTGGTCGAGTACGGGTTCCACACAATCGGGCAACATGCCCAGGTCTTCGGCACAAAGCAGCATTCTCGACTCTTTCATGACTGCAGGCAGACGCTTCAGGGCCTGCTGCCCCCAGAAGAATGAGTGGCGCTGATAGAAAAAGTTGTTGTACAAGCGTACGAAAGCATCCTTTTCCTCGCCGCTGAGCACATCGAAGACTGGCTCGTTGATGGCACCGATGCGAGGATGGTACATGCCAGATTGGCGAGGATCCTCAACAAACAGCACATTGCTGATAAGGCGCATCAGTCCATCGCGAATCCACAGGCTGTTCTCATCTCGTCGGTCACCAAAATAGGCAGCCACCTTACGCTGAGTGTTAAAGTCGTCTTTCAAGTCGTATAAGTTGTAAGCCTTACTCACCAGGAAATGGTCGCGCACATACTGAGCATGGACACCGAAGAGCCGCTCCAGCTGGCGGTCATTGATAAACGGACGGGTATAGAGTTCTTTACGGAAAGGCAGTCCGAAATACTCTATCTCATCGACCGTCAATGGCAAGGCTGGCGAGAAATGACCTAACAGCCCGCTGATAGCATGGTCGGGTATCTCCCAAATGCGGAAGAATCCCAGAATATGGTCAACACGCAGAGCGTCAAAATACTGTTCCATGTGCTTCATGCGACGACGGAACCATGCCACGAGCTCATCGCTCCAACGATAGGTGGGAATACCCCAGTTATAGCCCATCATCGACGAACCGTCGGGAGGAGCACCCGCAGTGGAGTCAAGGTTGAATAGCTGTGGATACTGTTGTATATCCACGCTGTCACGATGGACACCGATGGGCAGGTCACCTTTCAGTACGACACCCTTCTCGCGGGCATAGTCGGCAGCAGCCTTCAGTTGCTGATGGAGCAGGAACTGAACGAAATAGACAAACGAGGAATTACATTCTTTCAATTCTTCATTTTCATTTCTCATTTGCCAGTCGGCGTATGGTTTCAGCCATTTCTCGTTGTCGGCCACGAACGTCTGGAACTCCTTGGAAGCCATAACCGTCTTGCCCTGCTCGGCAAAGAGCTGCTGCAGGTATTCCGATTTCACACGGTCCACCGCTTCGTAATCGCTGACGGGTAGAGCGTTGAGCTCCTGACGACGGCGTAGAAACTGAGTCATCACCGTCTTGGAACGCAGGGCTCCTGCCGCCTCCAGGTCTATATAGTGAGGATGTAGGGCAAACGCACTGACGATATTGTAAGGACACGAGTCGCCCCACTGGTGGGAAATGGTAGTATCGTTGACTGGCAGCACCTGAATGAACTTCATGCCTGTAGCAACTGCCCAATCAACCAAGCGGCGCAGATCACCAAAGTCGCCCACACCATAGCTATGCTCACTACGCAGCGAGAAGACAGGAATGACGACACCGGCAGCCCTCCACATGTCCTCACATAAGCGTAGCGGCTCGCCATAGAGCACCAGCACCTCACCGTCGTTCACCTCATCGCTGACCAGACGGTTGTCGCCTTCCTCCCATTTCAGCAAGGCATGTGTCTGCTCGTCAACCACCACATATTTATATTCTATAGGCATCAGCCATCCCAAGGCATTGACTGTCAACATCCACTCATACTGTCCGACATACTGCATCTGCAGATAGCGGGAGGCGTTCCAGGAACCGATGGCGGGATGGGAGCCACAGACGGCTACAGCCTGACCCTCTTTCAGTTGCGGAGCGGAAACCCTGAACACGATGGTGCGACGGAACAATGGCAACTGGGCAACCTCCACCTGTTCGTTACGACGACCGAAAACCGTAGTCCGATAAGCATTGCTGTAAAGGTGGTAAGGCAAGGGACTATCGCGCCACTGATCGGGGAAAATATAGTCCTTCGACATATCGAAATAATAGATGCGAGGCACCATGTCCCACTCCTTGCGGAGAACCTGATTCTCGCCATTCTCCACCTGATAGCTATAAACAATATGGGAGAGAAGATGCTGGCGACCCACCAGAGCGGCGGTCTCCAGCGACCAGAGTTCTCCGTCCTCCGTATGCATCAACAGGTTCTGCTGGCGCGCTATGCCGTCCTTACTATGAAAAGCAATGACCACATGCAGGCTCTCGCCCCAGGAGGTTCTATATCGTATCGTGAATTTTAGTTTCATCTGCTAAGAACTTTTCTGCAAAGATAGCGTTTTTTATTTAGTTTTTAGTAACTTTGCACCCAAATAATTAAAAGAAAGAATGAAAAAAATGAAAATAACCCCTCACGCCCACTTGAAAATAGCTGTCTGCGGACTCTTGCTGATTCTCGGACTTACCGTATATTACGCTTTCTCGCCCGTATTGAATGCCGATACGACACAATATGTGTATATTGACGAAGACGACACCCAAGACTCGGTTGTCGCAAAGATACAACCCTTCGGCAAGCTAATTGGCACAACCACGCTGAACATGCTGATACGCCATAGCAACTACGGAGAACACATACGCACAGGACGCTACGCCATTGAGCCTGGCGAGGGACCTATCACCATTTATCGCAAGCTGAAAAGCGGACGACAGGCCAGCCTGAGCCTGACAATTCCCGAGGCTCGCACGATGGACCGGCTGGCCGCTATCCTCGCCCATAAGTTGATGCTCGATTCTGCCACCATCGCAGAAGCGCTGACCAGCGATGAGGTATGTCAGAAAATGGGCTATGACACCTGCACCATTGCCGCTATGTTCGTGCCTAACACCTACGACGTGTATTGGAACATGGACATCGACGACTTGCTGGAACGCATGCAGAAGGAGCACGACCGCTTCTGGCAGGGCGACAGGAAGGCCAAGGCAATCCAGATGCAAATGACACCCAACGAGGTATGCACACTGGCTAGCATCATCGACGAGGAGACATCGAACAATGCCGAAAAACCCATGATAGCTGGTATGTACCTGAATCGTCTGAAGACGGGAATGCCACTCCAAGCTGATCCAACCATCAAATTTGCACTGAAGAAGTTTGAACTGAGACGCATCTACAATAAACTGCTGGATACTGACAGTCCTTTCAACACATACCGCAACGAAGGATTGCCTCCCGGTCCCATCAAGATAGCTAGTATCAAGGGGATTGACGCCGTTCTGAACTACGTGTCCCACGACTATCTATATATGTGTGCCAAGGAGGACTTCTCGGGCACTCATAATTTTGCCCGCACCTATCAGGAGCATTTGAAGAATGCGGAAAAATACACAAAAGCACTTAACGAAAGAGGCATACAATAAGTCAATGAACAAAAGAACCTTACTATAAGGCAATGAACAAAAGGACTTTTCAATAAGGCAATGAACGAAAGGACTTTTCTATAAGGATATGATGCAACAGAAGATAATAACATAAAAAAATGCCACCCACTTCACAGTGGAAGGCATCTCACCTAAATTAGGTATTAGTTTTCTTTAAGGTAAAAAGATTGTATTCAGGATAACGAGTGCAAAATTACTTGATTTAAATCAATTAAGCAAATAATTATATATGTTGTATAACATGTTTGGGGGTTGATGACTCGATTAAAAGAACCTCTCGCCTTCACGCTTAGGTAATACTCATTCGAAAATTTTCAAAATAATTTTGGGATTTTCCTCGCTTATTCGTACCTTTGCAAAAAATTACACATTATATATAATATGGAACAGAATATAGCAGCAAACGAAGAGAAAAAAAGCTTGAGCTTCGTTGAGCAGATGGTTAAAGAAGATTTAGCAGAAGGTAAGAACGGGGGACGAATCCAGACCCGATTCCCACCAGAACCCAACGGATATATCCACATTGGACATGCAAAAGCGATATGCATGGACTTTGGTGTGGCAGAGGAATTTGGCGGTATCTGCAATCTGCGATTTGACGACACTAACCCCACCAAAGAGAATACTGAATATGTAGAGAATATCATGAGCGACATCAAATGGCTCGGTTTCCATTGGGAGAATATCTACTATGCTTCCGACTATTTTGAGAAACTGTGGGACTTTGCTGTATGGCTCATCAATAAAGGATTGGCATATGTGGACGAGCAAACCTCTGAGCAGATAGCCGAGCAAAAAGGCACACCCACTCAGCCAGGACGACCAAGTCCGTTCCGTGACCGTCCTATTGAGGAGAATCTACGTCTCTTCAACCTAATGAACACTCCCGAAGCTGTAGAGGGAAGCATGGTGCTACGTGCCAAACTGGACATGGCGAATCCAAATATGCACTTTCGCGATCCTATCATCTACCGCATTATCCAGATTCCACACCACCGCACAGGAACAAAGTGGCATTGCTACCCCATGTATGACTTTGCCCACGGACAGTCTGACTATTTCGAAGGTGTCACCCACTCCATCTGTACGCTGGAATTCGTTCCTCACCGTCCTCTCTATGATAAATTTGTAGAGTTGCTGCGTGAATACATCAAAGAGCAGCAGGGCGAGGGCAAGGCAGCCAATTACAACCCCGACATCATGAACCATTATGACGGCACCCGCCAGATTGAGTTCAACCGTCTGAACCTGACCTATACCGTGATGTCAAAACGCAAACTGAAGGCACTGGTTGACGAGAAACTGGTAAACGGATGGGACGATCCACGAATGCCTACAGTATGTGGCATGCGCCGTCGTGGTTACTCTTCACAGAGCGTTCGCAATTTCATCGATTCTATCGGCTACACCAAGTTTGACGCCCTGAACGACTATGCACTTCTGGAAGCTAGCGTCCGTGACGACCTGAACAAGAAGGCCTGCCGCGTGAGTGCCGTACTGAACCCTGTAAAGCTTGTCATCACCAACTATCCAGAGGGTAAAACAGAAGAGATGGAAGCCATCAACAATCCTGAAAACGAGGCTGACGGAACACATAAGATTACATTCAGTCGTGAGTTATGGATAGAGCGAGACGATTTCATGGAGGTGGCCGAGAAGAAATTCCAGCGTCTGGCTCCTGGAAAAGAGGTACGTCTGAAGAACGCTTATATCATCAAGTGCGACGAGAATCACCCCTGTGACAAAGATGCAGCAGGCAATGTGACAACCGTTTACGCCACCTACGACCCTGAGACCCGTAGTGGTCAGCCTGGTGCCGACCGCAAAATTAAGGGCAAGACCCTGCATTGGGTCAACTGTCAGGATGCCGTAGAAGCTGAGGTTCGTCTGTACGACCGTCTGTTCTCCATTGAGAATCCCAGTGCCGACGAGCGAGACTTCCGCGAACTACTGAACCCAGACTCGCTGAAAGTGCTGGACAAATGCTATGTAGAGCCTTACCTAAAAGAGAAGAAAGCCGGCGATTTCCTGCAGTTCCAGCGAATCGGATATTTCACGCCCGACCTAGACTCGACAGTCCACCACTTGGTATTCAACAAGACCGTCGGACTGAAGGACACTTGGGCTAAAATAAACAAATAATGCTGTTTGACGAGAACTATTTTAACAGCAAGGAATTCAGGGAACTCCTGAATAGCTATGAAGCATCCATAAAGGTGGGAGAACACCCCTTTATGGATGCTGACGACCTTGTAGATATAGCTGATTATTATAACTACCTAGACCAGACGGAAGAAGCCAACGAGGTGATTGACTATGCCTTGCAACTCTACCCCGGATCCACACTTCCAAATGTTTTCAAGGCACGTCAGGCTTTAATGAGCGACAACTACGAAGCCGCCCAGCATTATTCCGACTGCATAGAAAGCCAGGACGACCCTGACTACCATTATCTGCAAGCCGAAATTCTGATAGCCAAAAACCGAATAGAAGAAGCGGACAAGTATCTCCATGATTACGAGAAAAGAATTGACCCCGATGAATATCAGGATTTCATCAAAGACTGCGCTAATCTCTTCTTTGACTATGGGGAAAACGATAAGGCATACGAATGGCTGATGTACAGCCGAGGGGATGACACGGACGATTTCAGGGAACTGATGGGTAATTTGCTCATACGAATAGAACAATACGAGGAAGCAGAAACCTATTTTAAGGAATTGATAGACAGAAATCCCTACTCTTTCACTTATTGGAAGACACTTGCAGGCATACAACTCATCCGAGAAGACTATCCCAATGCCATTACCAGCAGCGAATATGCCATTGCCATCAATCCTACCGATCCCGATGCACTACTCACGAAAGGCAACGCACTGCTAAACATGGAGAACTACAAAGAAGCAGAGGTCTTCTTCAGGAGATATGCGGAAAGCAGACCTGATGACGAAGCTGGTTTCTTTTATATCGGAGTCAGTCTAGTTAACCAAGGAAAATATCAGGATGCCTTAGAGGTTTTACTCCAAGCAGAGGATTTAGGCGGCCCTGACTCTCTTATCAGTATGCTAATACACAGAGAGTTAGCATTCTGCTACAGTTCTCTCAAGCAACCTCAACAAGCATTGGAGCAGCTCAATAAGATTGGAAAACAGAGCGACGACCCCAACATGCTATCGGTCATAAAGGGTCATATCCTCTTAGAGAACGGACAAGCCGAAGAAGCTGAGAAGGTATGGCAGGAAGCCATGATCAACTCCAACTGCTCAGCAGAGATTATGCTTCGTATCGTTGTTTCACTCTACGACAACCGCTATGTAGAGGCCTGTTACGAAATACTGAAACGTGTTTGCGAGTATTACAAAGACGACGAAGTCACAATCGGACATGCTTATTCTTACATGGCGCTATGTACTTACGATCTGGGACGCCACGAGGAATTCCTCCATTATCTCAAGCTGACTGTCGAGAATTATCCCAAGGAGGCAAAAAGTGTTTTAGGTTTCTTGTTCCCTGCCGGCGAAGAGGTAAGTGATTATTACAATTTCATGAATAACAAGATAAAAAAATGAATTTCATCGCATCATTACTCAGCAATTTGAACTACGGCACCATCCTGTTTCTAATGTTGTTGGAAAGCACCGTTATCCCAGTGCCGTCAGAGTTCGTCGTAACACCAGCCGCCTACCACGCTGCAGGGGGTAATCTGAATATTTTCCTCGTTATCCTGTTTGCCACCATCGGAGCAGACATTGGAGCATCCATCAACTATATTGCAGCCTATTATGTAGGTCGCCCCGTCATCTATCGTTTTGCCAACAGCAAGTGGGGAAAGATGTGCCTGCTTAACCAAGAAAAAATAGAAAAAAGCGAACATTATTTCGACGACCACGGAGTTGTTGCCACCTTGACAGGCCGATTGATTCCAGGAATCCGCCACCTTATCAGCATCCCAGCAGGACTCGCCAAGATGAACTATTGGAAGTTCCTGTTCTATACCACCATTGGTGCGGGTGCCTGGCATGCTATTTTAGCAGCTCTTGGATGGTATCTGCATGCCATAGTCCCTGAAGAACAACTGAACGATAAAATAGCGGAATATGCCGAATATATCAAGTTGTTTATTATAGTCCTCGTTGTGATAGCCTTGATTTATTTTGCCTTAAAAACCTTTTTTAAGAAAAAAGAGGATTAATTGTTGTTCGATTACATTTTTTTTCGTATATTTGCCGAATAATTATAGCATAGTAGTATATTATGGCAAAAATTAACAGTCACCTTGTCATCATGGCAGGCGGTGTAGGAAGCCGTTTCTGGCCCATGAGCACAGCAGAAAAGCCTAAGCAGTTCATTGACGTATTGGGTATCGGAAAATCACTATTGCAGTTGACAGTAGAGCGATTCCAGACATTGGTAGATGCCGAGAATGTATGGGTTGTCACCAACAAGACCTATGCAGACACTGTCGCAGAACAGCTGCCCGACATGCCTCGCAACCACATTCTTTGTGAACCATGTCGTCGCAATACAGCACCATGCATTGCTTATGTTTCATGGCGCATCAAGTCAAAAGACCCGAAGGCAAACATTGTTGTTTCTCCCAGCGATCATGTGGTCTTGAACGTCGAAGAGTTTCGTCGCGTCATCACCGAGTGCTTGAATTTCACAGCAGAAAGTGACGCTATCGTCACGCTCGGTATGAAACCCAACCGGCCCGAAACAGGCTATGGATATATCGAGGCCAATCTGTCTGCAAACTCTTTGCGTAATAAAGGAATATTCCGGGTGGACTCTTTCCGTGAGAAACCCGACTTGAATACCGCCAAACAATATATCGCCAAAAACAACTATTTCTGGAATGCCGGTATTTTCATTTGGAATGTTTCCACCATTGTCAATGCTTTCCGCATGTACCAGCCAGGTATTTCCAAAATTTTCGAAGGCATGTTGCCAATTTATGGTACTGAGAAAGAACAGGAGACTATAGACCGCTTATTCCCAGAATGCGAGAACATCTCTGTTGACTATGCCATTATGGAAAAAGCAGAAGAGATTTTCGTGCGTCCTTCCGACTTTGGATGGAGCGATTTGGGCACATGGGGTTCTCTGCATCAGCAAACTAAAAAGGACCTGTACGGCAATGCTTGTATCGGCCAGGACATCAACCTCTTTGAAACTCACAACTGCATGATTCATACCACTCAGGAGAAGAAGGTGGTCATTCAGGGACTTGATGGATATATTGTTGCAGAGAACAACGACACCCTGCTCATCTGCAAACTCTCTGAGGAACAGCGCATCAAGCAGTTCTCAGGAGAAGACAAAAAGTAAATCATATTACACATTAACTATTAAAATGGAAAATAAAAAAGTTGCTCTCATTACAGGTATTACCGGACAAGACGGTTCCTACCTGGCAGAGTTCTTAATAGAAAAAGGTTATGAAGTTCATGGACTTCTGCGCCGTTCTTCATCATTCAACACTGGACGTATTGAGCATCTCTACCTGGACGAATGGGTACGAGACATGAAGAAAGCCCGTTTAGTTAATCTGCATTGGGCAGACATGACGGATTCTTCATCCCTGATTCGTATTATTGGTGAGACACGCCCGACAGAAATCTACAACCTGGCAGCCCAAAGCCACGTAAAGGTATCTTTCGATGTTCCCGAATATACTGCAGATACAGATGCTGTCGGTGTTCTCCGTCTATTGGAAGCCGTTCGTATCTGCGGATTGGAAAAGACATGCCGCATCTACCAAGCATCTACTTCCGAGTTGTATGGTAAGGTACAGGAAGTTCCACAGTCAGAAACTACCCCGTTCTATCCCCGTTCCCCCTATTCCGTTGCTAAGCTTTATGGATTCTGGATTATGAAAAACTACCGTGAATCATACAACATGTATTGCTGCAACGGTATTCTATTCAACCATGAGAGCGAGCGCCGTGGCGAAAACTTCGTAACACGTAAGATTACGCTGGCAGCTGCCCGTATTGCCCAGGGTTATCAGGACAAGCTTTATCTTGGAAATCTGAACTCGCTGCGTGACTGGGGATATGCCAAGGACTATATTGAGTGTATGTGGCTTATTCTACAACAGCCTGAGCCTGACGACTTTGTCATTGCAACAGGTGAATATCATACCGTTCGTGAATTTGCGACTTTGGCCTTTAGGGAGGCCGGTATCGAATTGGAATGGAGCGGTGCAGGTGTTGACGAAAAAGGCTATGACAGGAAGACCGGCAAGGTTCTCGTAGAAGTTGACCCAAAATACTTCCGTCCTGCCGAGGTTGACCAGCTGCTTGGTAATCCTGCCAAGGCAAAGGAGAAGCTTGGATGGAATCCACAGAAGACCTCTTTCCCCGAGTTGGTAAAAATTATGGTTCAGCACGACATGAAGTTCGTGAAGAAACTTTTCCTTAAGGCACAAATGGCAGAATAATGTTAGACAAGAGCAGTAAAATATATGTAGCGGGGCACCACGGACTAGTGGGTTCCGCTATTTGGAGCAACCTCAAGCAGCGTGGTTACAATAACCTCGTCGGTCGCAGCCACAAAGAACTGGATTTGACCGATCAGGTTGCTGTCAAGAAGTTCTTCGACGAGGAGCAGCCTGATGCAGTGGTTTTGGCAGCCGCCTTCGTAGGTGGTATCATGGCCAACTCCCTGTACCGTGCCGACTTCATCATGATGAACATGAAAATCCAGTGCAATGTCATCTCTGAAGCCTATGCTCATGGTGTAAAGAAACTCCTCTTCCTGGGCAGCACCTGTATCTATCCGAAGAATGCACCACAGCCTATGAAGGAAGATGCGTTGCTCACATCCCCTTTGGAATATACCAACGAGGAGTATGCCATCGCCAAGATTGCGGGCCTGAAGATGTGCGAGAGCTATAACCTGCAATACGGCACCAACTACATCGCCGTGATGCCTACCAACCTCTATGGTCCTAACGACAACTTCCATCTGGAGAACAGCCACGTCATGCCTGCCATGATGCGAAAGATTTATCTTGCGAAACTCATTCATGATGGATCATGGGACAAGATAGCCACAGACCTTAACAAACGTCCTGTAGAGGGGGTTAATGGTTCAGGGTTACTGGTTAATGATTCGTGTCATCCGTGCGATTCGTGTTCGTCTAAAAAAGAAGAAGTACTTCGTGTTCTCGCCAAATACGGTATTCACGACAATCGTGTTGTCCTTTGGGGCACAGGAACACCTCTTCGCGAGTTCCTTTGGAGCGAAGACATGGCCGATGCCAGTGTCCATGTACTCTTGAATGTGAACTTCAGCGACATCATAGGTATAGAGAAATACTCTAGCGTGCACTACGGAGCAAGTACCGATGGTGCCGTTGACCGTAACCATAGTGCCGGTCGCGGTGGAGCCATTCCTTCTTTAGGTGAAATCCGTAATTGCCACATCAATGTCGGAACCGGCAAGGAACTGACTATCCGTGACCTCTCCGAGCTAGTAGTAAAAACGGTTGGATTTGAAGGCACCGTAGAGTTCGACACCTCCAAGCCGGACGGTACAATGCGCAAGCTCATTGACGTATCGAAACTCCACTCCCTCGGATGGACACACAAAGTAGAAATTGAGGATGGAGTAAGAAAACTTTTTGAGTGGTATCAACAAAGTATCGAATAACAAATAACCAAACATCATAAAGCCTATGCAACCAATAAAAACCCTGAACGACATGATAGTCTTCCTGCAAGAGCGTGGAGACCGTAAACGTGTTGCTGTAGTGTCAGCCAATGATGCCAGCACTCGCTATGCAGTAGAAAAAGGCAAAGAGATGGGATTTATAGAACCCATTTATGTCGATGGCGATGACAAGGAAGAGTGCGCCCGCCGAGCTGTAGCCATGTGCAAAAGCGGCGAGGCACACATTCTCATGAAAGGACTTATTAATACCGATGTGCTGCTACGGGCCATCCTGGACAAGGAGAACGGTATCCTCCGTCCCGATCATGTACTTACCCACGTCGCCATGGCAGAGATCCCCAAATATGAGAAACTGCTATTCTTTACCGATGCTGCCGTTATTCCCGTTCCCACTCCCACTCAGCGCCGTCAACAGATTCATTACATGAATTATGTATGTCACGCACTGGGAATTGACGAGCCACGCATCTCACTCATCCATTGTGCTGAGAAAGTCAGCGCCAAAGCTTTCCCTTACACTGCCGATTATCTTGACATCATTGCCGAAGCACAAACAGGAAAATACGGGCGCTGCATCATCGACGGTCCACTAGACCTAAAGACCTCACTTGATTCTGTCAGCCTGCATGAGAAAGGAATACACAGCGTCATTGACGGACAGGCTGATGCACTCATCTTCCCTGACATTGTTGCAGGCAACGTGTTCTATAAGACCTTGACCCTCTTTGCCTATGCAAAGACTGCTGGTGTTTTACAAGGAACCCAGTGTCCCTGTGTTGTATCATCACGGGCAGACAGTCCTGAATCCAAGTATTATTCACTTGCTTTGGCTGCTATATGAAGATCTTAGTTATCAATCCTGGTTCGACGTCCACCAAGATGGCAGTCTATGAGGATGAAAAGCCCGTCTTGTTGCGTAATATTTCGCATACCGCAGAAGAACTGTCTCACTTTGATGCCATTACTGAGCAGCAAGATTTCCGTCGTCAGCTGATACTAGACGAACTGAAGCGTTCCAACATCCCCCTTCAGTTCGATGCCGTCATTGGTCGCGGTGGTTTGGTAAGACCCATTGCCGGAGGAGTTTACGAAATCAACCAGAAGATGCTGGACGACACACTTCACGGCTGCGTCATGCATAACCACGCCTGCAATCTAGGCTGTCTGATTGCCCACGAGATAGCATGTTCCATTCCAGGGTGTCGTTCGTTCATTGCTGATCCTGGAGTTGTTGACGAGTTGTCTCCATTAGCACGCATCAGCGGGTCCCCGCTTATGCCTCGCATCTGCATCTGGCATGCTCTCAATCAGCGAGCCATTGCCCGTCGTTATGCCCAAGAAATTGGCAAGAAATATGAAGACCTGAACTTAATCATCTGTCATCTAGGTGGAGGTATCAGCGTTGCTGCTCATGATCACGGAAGAGCCGTTGACGCCAATAACGCATTAGACGGTGAAGGTCCGTTTTCTCCCGAACGAGCAGGAAGTCTGCCTGCCGCCGACCTCATCCGCCTGTGCTTTAGTGGGAAATATACCGAAAAACAGTTATTGAAGCGTATTGCCGGAAAGGCAGGCCTTACGGCTCATCTTGGCACCAATAATATGCGAGAGATATTAGAACGGATAAAAAAGGGTGACAAGCAAGCACAACTGATTGTTGATGCCATGCTCTATCATACTGCAAAACAGATTGCTTCCGAAAGCGCTGTGCTTTGTGGGAAAATTGATGCTATTCTGCTGACAGGTGGGATGGCGCATAGTGACTATATAGTCAGCGAACTGCGTCGTCGGATAGGCTTTCTTGCACCAGTCTATATTTTCCCTGGCGAAGACGAGATGGGAGCACTTGCCGTCAATGCTTTGTTAGTTTTACAAGGAAAGCAAGAAACCATGATTTACGAATAAAGAAATCCCCCTTCCTGCGAAGAAGGGGGATTACCTTTTATTTATTCTGCCTGTTTAATGTATCTTTCCATGCAGCATAAGCAGCCTGATATTCTGCACGATGTGCAGCATCCGGCTCTATCACCTGCAGTTTGTCAAGCGTAGCAAAAGCTTCGTCGTGGTCCTTATAGATACCAGCTCCGATACCAGCACCCTTGGCAGCACCTACGGAACCATCTGTATCGTAGAGTTCAATTGTTGCACCACTTACACCTGCCAATGTATCACGGAAGAGTGGGCTCAGGAACATGTTAGCCTTACCTGCGTGTATCTTCTGGATATCCATTCCCATCTGTTGCATAATCTCCATACCATAACAGAATGAGAACACAATACCCTCTTGAGCAGCACGAACCAGATGAGCCTTATGATGCTTGTTAAAGTTCAGTCCATTAATAGAGCAACCAATCTCTTTGTTCTCCAACACACGTTCTGCACCATTACCAAATGGAATCACAGTGACACCCTCACTGCCGATGGGCACACTGGCAGCCAAGTCGTTCATTTCAGCATAACCAATCTCCGGAGTGATGTTACGATGTGTCCAAGCATTTAAGATGCCCGTACCGTTAATACACAGCAAAACACCCAGACGAGTCTGGTCTGCAGTGTGATTCACATGGGCAAAGGTATTCACACGAGACTTGGAATCATAATTAACATCGCCCAAGACACCATATACCACGCCCGACGTTCCTGCTGTTGCAGCAATTTCGCCCGGATTCAGCACATTCAACGACAATGCATTATTAGGCTGGTCACCACCACGATAGGTTATCGGAGTTCCTGCTTTCAATCCCAACTCTGCAGCAGCCTCAGCGCTAACCACACTCTGTTCTGCAAATGTCGGTACGATATCTGCAATTAAAGAACTGTCAAAGCCATAATAGTTCATCAAGAAATCTGCCACCTGATTGTTCTTGAAATCCCAGAACATTCCTTCACTAAGACCACTCACCGTCGTATTAACGGTTCCTGAGAGACGCATTGCGATATAATCGCCAGGCAGCATTACCTTATAAATATTATTATAAATTTCTGGTTCATTCTCTTTTACCCATGCCAACTTAGCAGCCGTAAAATTACCTGGAGAATTCAGCAGATGGCTCAAGCACTTTTCAGCACCTAATTCTTTGAAAGCTTTCTCACCATAAGGCACAGCCCTGGAATCACACCAAATGATAGAAGGGCGCAAAGCTTTTAGGTTCTTATCTACACAAACTAAACCATGCATCTGATACGAGATACCGATTGCTTTGATTTCCTCACCCTTGACATCAGCATCCGCCATGATTTTTTTCAGACTTAGCTTCGCATTTTCCCACCACATTTGTGGTTCTTGTTCTGCCCAACCAGCCTTGACAGCCATTATTGGAGCTTCTTTCTCGGGGTAGAAAGCAGTAGCAACACACTTACCAGAGTCTGCATTCACTAACGACGCTTTGACCGAGGAACTACCAACGTCAAAGCCTAATAAATATCTATTCGCCATAGTTGTATATTTAAAGATTAACTTATGATAATACGTTTTCATCTACAAAATTCCCTAAATAATTTTTAAAAACCAACTTTTTTGCCCTTTTTAGGTATTTTTTTATCATTATTTGACTACAATTAAAAATAATTTTTTACCTTTGCACATTAGAATACTTTTTAGAGACTAAAGACTATAGTTTATTTCATATATGAAAAAGAAAATATTAATACTAGATGACAAAGAGACCATCGCAAAGGTTCTTTCAATCTATTTGATGAGCGACTATGACGTTCAATGGTTACCTGATGGTCTTCAAGGTGTAAAATGGTTACAGGCAGGAAATACACCTGACCTTATCATATCGGATATACGCATGCCGGGCATGCGTGGTGACGATTTCTTGGAATGGATTAAGCAGAACGAGCTTTTCCGCCACATCCCCGTTATCATGCTTTCAAGCGAGGATTCTACCAGCGAGCGCATCCGCCTGTTGGAGATTGGCGCTGTTGACTATATAGTCAAGCCGTTCAATCCGATGGAGCTAAAGATTCGTGTCAAGAAAATCCTTCCCAATTAATCAAAGAAGTTTTTAGCTTAATATGATTGGCGTTGTATATTTAGGTAACAACTCAAAAACACAGGAACGTCTGAAATACATACCAGGGCAATTGGTCCGTATGACGAATGCCTATAAGGATGCAGCTCAGATATGCACCCCCCATGTAGTCAACGAGCATTTCTTGGTGTTTTTTGAGCGTAATGTCCGTAGTGAAGACATTACGGCGATTACCTATTTGCGCAAGAAATGCCCTCGTGTCTATATTGTCCTCATGACAAGCACCATGACGGAAGAGGAGCGACGCATTTACATGAAATGTGGTATCAATGACACGATTCATCCAGAGGCATCCGTTACCGAGATGAGCAAGAAGATTCAGTTCATCTCTGATCGTGAGAATGTACTCTTCGACGATGAAGCGCCCAAATATGGTATCTTAAAGTTTAAGATTCCCTTGTGGAAGCGTATGTTCGACATCGTATTCTCAACGCTTGCCATCATCGTCCTTTCGCCTGTTTTCCTTCTGACAGCTCTTGCCATCAGATTGGAGAGCAAAGGTCCCATCCTCTTCACCTCCAAACGGGTAGGAACCAACTACACCATATTTGATTTCCTAAAGTTCCGAAGCATGTATGTGGATGCAGAAGACCGCTTGAAGGAATTGAGCAAAGACCACAACCAGTATGCTGCCAATGCTGCCAATGACAAGGTGGAAGAACCCAAGACAACCATCACGGCTCCATTGGGCGATCAGGCAGAAATGCTTATGATGGGTGCAGGTATGGAATCTGAAATGATGATTAGCGATGAAGAGATTATGCTTGTTGGCGATGATTTTGTAGTTGCAGAAAGTGATTTTGCCAAAAAGAAGGAAGAAGAAATCAATAATGCATTTATAAAGATTGAAAACGACCCGCGTGTAACAAAAGTCGGACGTTTCATCCGCAAATACAGTATTGATGAGCTCCCTCAACTCTTCAACATCCTCAAAGGCGACATGTCTGTTGTTGGCAACCGCCCTCTCCCACTCTACGAGGCAGAGAAACTGACTGCCGATTCCAGCATCGACCGTTTCATGGCCCCTGCAGGTCTTACCGGTCTTTGGCAGGTCGAAGAGCGTGGCAGAGGTGGAACGATGTCTGCAGAAGAGCGCAAGCAACTTGACATCACCTATGGTCAGACCTACAGCTTTTTACTTGATATGAAGATTATCTTACGTACGTTAACAGCTTTCGTCCAGAAAGGAAACGTATAAATTTAACCGACATCCTTCATGAGCAGTTTCAAGCATATATTCCTCACATCTTTGTTGATAGCTACGGCTACAACAAGTTTTGCCCAATACGTAAACAGTGGTATCAGCGCCGGTTTCTTTGACTCTAGCGAGAATTCCACTATTAATTTCTCTACATTCCACCTCCCCCCTTTAGGTGTCTTGTATGAGAATGCCAAGCAAAATCCTAAGATTCTCTCTTTACAAAAAGCTCAGGAAATAGCTCAGGCAGAGGTTGCCAAGCAGCGACGCCATATCTTTTCCTATGTTTATGGACATGCCAGTTATAGTTATGGAAAGACGGACATGTGGGGACAAGGCTCCACTCAATGGAATATGATTCTGCAACAATACCAAGGCAACACTCAAAGCTATTGGAATGTGGGAGTTAACCTTGCCATTCCTCTAGAAGACATCCTCGATTTGAAAGCTGCTGTAAAACGCAAGAAATTATTAGTAGATCAAGCACGCATTCAAAGAGATGCTGAATTTGATAATCTTAAACAACAAATTGCATCGTTATACATCAAAATAACTAATAATTTGGTCGCATTAAAGACTTCCAGTGAAACTGCTGCTATTTACCAAGGAGCGGGTGCTTTAAATCAGGAAGATTTCCACCAAGGGAACATGACTATTGAAGATTTTGCCTATACAAAACTCCATGAAGTTGGTGTCGTTCAAGGATACCAGTCTTTGCAGACAGAAATCATAACAGACATCATTACGTTGGAATTACTTACCCACACTCCCATTCTGACAAATACAACAACTGACATCACCTTAGAAGATGAGAAGTTAAGCGAAGAACAAATCAAAAAAGACAACAAGGCTATTGAGAAGAAAATCAGGAAAAACGCTGCTGCAGAAGAAAAGCGATTCCGAAAAATGGAGGAAGCAGAACTGAAGGCACTAAAAAAAGCTGGAAAGGTTTCAAGTAGTAGCAAATAACCAGAAGACTATTATGGATTTATTTAGATATATTGTCCGTTTTCTCTATAAGATTCGTTGGTATTTGATTATTATGCCAATGATAGCCCTTATTGTTGCTTGGTTCTCAACCCGTAACATGGATCGTATTTATGACACTAATACCACCATATATACGGGCATGATTACAGGTTACAACTTAGAAGGTACGGGTACGGGAAATAACGGAAACTCCCAAACCAATATCACCAACTTGATGTTAATTATTACCACAGATAACACCATCCACGAAGTAGCACTTCGTCTCTTTGGTCGTTGTATGATGTATGGTAATCCCAATAAAGACAACAACTATATCTCTGCAGAACATTTCCGCCAATTAAATGCAACCGTTCCTGCTGAGGTCAAAGCACTCATTAATCACAACAATGAGGATCAGACTTATGCCAATTTAAAGGCCTACGAAAAGCCCTCTCAAAACAACTATCTTTTTGGACTTCTAAATTTCCATCCTTATTTTGGTATAGACAATATTACCGCTCGGCTGAAAGTTCTGCAGTTAGACAGAAGTGACATTATTGATATTGGATACTCCGCCAATGATGCCGGTATCGCTTATAACACCTTGGATATTCTCAATAAAGTTTTTGCCCGCCAATACCAACAGCTTCGTTTTGGCGAAACCAATAATGTTATACGATTCTTTGAAAAAGAAGTTGGGCGTCTTTATAAAATATTGACCAATGCAGAAGATGACTTAATCCAATATAATATATCTAAGCGAATTATCAACTATGGAGAACAGACTAAGGCATTGACTGCACTTGAGGCCCAGCAACAAAATTTCCGTAATGACCAACTATTAAACTATACGACCTCCAAGGCTCTGCTTGACTATTTGGAACGTCAATTAGGCAATCGTACGCAGATTATTCGTTCCAATACAGAATTCACCAATCAGGTTCGAGATATATCTCGCATTCAGTCTCGCATTTCTAATCTCCGACTTATGAGTAGCGAAAGTGGTGGACAGGATAACGAGTCACAACAAGAGCTGGCTAAGGCTCAACGTGATTTGCAAAGAGCCACTGGTCGTGTCTCTCAACTCACTAAGGATATTGAAGCTTCCACTTTTAGTACCGAAACAGGTATTAAGGCTAATGATATGCTAAGTCGTTGGCTGGAGCAACTCCTTTTGTTGGAGAAGACCAAGGCAGAGATGACGGCAACAGACATTATGAAAAACAATCTTGAGAATCAGTATCTGTTCTATGCTCCCATTGGTGCTACAATAGACCGCAAGACACGCCATATCGGTTTTATTGAAGGCAACTACATGGAGATGCTAAAAGCCTTGAACTCCGCCCGCATGCGCCAGCAGAACTTAAGAATGTCCACATCTACATTGCGCGTGCTCAATCCTCCCATGTTCCCATTGAATGCGCAACCTACCAACCGAATCATGATTCTGCTTGGAGCCTTCCTGTTGACATTCATGTTTACCGCATTGTGGTTCTTCATTATCGAAATACTCGATCGCACATTGCGTGACCGTATGCGTTCTGAACGTATTACCCAGATTCCTGTCATGGGCTGCTTCCCGAAGGAGAGCAATTTGCGTTATCGCCGTTTCAACAAAACCATTGCCGACATGGCCATCAAGCAACTGAGCAAATCACTCTTGCCCCACTTTAAGGAAGGGCAACAGAATGTGCTGAACCTCATCTCTACAGACTCTGGTAATGGCAAGAGTTATTTGTCACAAGAATTAGAAAACTATTGGATATCCATTGGCTTACAGGTTCGCCGCCTCACATACGATGAAGATTTCCTGGCTGAAGACAGCAAGTTTATCTTAGCTAAAGATATCAAGGACCTTTGCCCAGACATTCTACCTGATGAGATAGCCATTATCGAATATCCAAATTTGGACGATAACTCCATCTCGCCAGCTTTACTCAACATGGGAACTGTTAATTTGATGGTCACTCGTGCCAATCGCACCTGGAAAGATGTTGACCAGAAGGCACTCAAGGAGTTACAGGCAATGTTAGATGAAGAGCATAAGAAAACCCTCTTTATGTATCTGACAGAGGCAAGCCGTTATGCCGTTGAAGAGTTTGTAGGACAATTACCACCCTATACCAAATTCAGTAATTTTGTTTACCGCATGTCACAATTAGGCTTGACAGCAACTGAAAACCAACATGCATTATAAATGGCTAATAAGGCAATAAAGTTATATGCAAAAGAGAACAGAGGAAGAGTTTCATTACTCTTTCTTCTGTTTTTACTTGCCTTATATCAACTAATTACAGCTGGGCTTCCAGCTTTTGCCATCATATGTTTTATTCCTGTTATTGTGATTGGAATCATTCTCTCTTTTCGCCATGGAATGTTCCTCTTTTGGATACTTTTTGCCATCAATTACCTTATCATGATGAGAGATTTTCCTTCTACAGGATTACCAATGTCTGTACCTAATGAACTACTAGAACTTGCCTTGCTAGGCATTTCCATCATTACCTTTGAACATTATCCCTTCAACCGTATTGGTAATCTCATGTTCTTATCTATTTTTATCTGGTGTGTATTTTGTACCCTTGAGGTATTTAACAACACCTGTAATTTGGGCATAAACATAGAAGCATGGTATCAAGGAGCACGTCTGATGGCCTTTCAGCAATTATATATTTTTTTAGTATTTACTTTGTATCTGAACACTTCTAATCGTATTGTAAAATACTTATTTATATGGGGTGGGTTTGCCTTATTTGCAGTCTATTGGGTATGGCAACAGAAATACGTTGGTCTCACAAATCTAGAAAGAAATTGGCTCTATGGTCCAGGTCGTACCACACACATTATACATGGTGGTACACTCATTCGTTACTTCTCCATTTACAGTGATGCCGCTAATTTTGGTATCGGCATTGCCTCTACAGCAGTCGCATTTGTCATTTTTGGTATTACTAGTAGAATTTGGAGACACAAACTATTTTTCCTTATAGTCGGAGTTGCTTGTATATGGGGTATGTTCCCATCTGGCACTCGTACCGCCATTGCATGCCTGATGGCAGGTTTTATGGCTTATATCTTTTTATCTAAATCCGCTAAAATAGCAGTACCATTTACAATTGTTTATGGTCTCATGTATTTTTTGTTGGCTTTTACCAACATAGGAAATAGTAATCAACAAATACGTCGTATGCGCTCTGCCTTTGACAGAAATGATGCTTCCGCTAACCAACGAACCATTAATCAACAAACCATGAAAAAATACATGAAAGAAGCACCTTGGGGCATTGGAATTGGCATGTTTGGACAACAAGTTCCTGCTAACAACAAATACCGACTCATGTCAACAATAGCAGCCGACTCAGAATATGTCTTTATATGGTTAAGGACGGGAATCATAGGCATCACTGTTTTTCTCCTAGTAACAGGCCTTATGCTTTTCGGAGCCTGTAGGATAGTATTCTTTACCATAAAAAGTCCATCACTCCGAGGCATCGGAGCCGGTCTCTGTTGTGCATTTGTATCCCAACAATTAGGTGCATACGGGAATCAGGTGTTGATGCAATTTCCAAATGGTCTCATTTTTTACGGAGGCCTTTCCATTGTTTATGTGTTACCACATATAGAACAAGAATGGAATGAATATGAGAAAAAACAGTTGGCAAAACAAGAAGAGAAAAAAAGAAGAAGACTAGAGAAAAAGAAGAATTCACGAGTAGATAGTATTTTAAATTGGATATAGTATTATTATCAATCATTACTATCAATTATAACGGGCTAAAAGACACCTGCGAGTTGATAGAGACATTACCTTTAAAGGATAAGTCCATAGAGGTAATTGTGGTAGATAATGCCTCTACTCAAGACGAAGCCACTATCATCGAGAAACAATACCCTGAGATAAAAGTGATCCGTTCAAAAGAGAACTTAGGGTTTGCAGGGGGCAATAACTTAGGCATCAAAGCTGCTCAAGGCAAATACCTGTTCTTCATCAACAACGACACTATTCTCAAACCTCAGACCTCAGACCTCAGGCCTCTTATCACTCGCTTAGAGTCCTCTCCCACAATTGGTATGGTCTGTCCCAAAATCAAGTTTTCATGGGGGGACAATCCCATCCAGTTTGCCGGTTATACCCCACTCTCTTCCGTCACCATGCGCAACAAAGCCATAGGATGTGGTGAGGTTGATCACGGACAATACGATACGCCTCATTCCACCCCCTATGCTCATGGAGCTGCCATGATGGTCAAACGAGAAGTCATCGAAAAAGCAGGTCTGATGCCTGAGTGCTATTTTCTCTACTACGAGGAGCTCGACTGGTCCATGATGATTCGTCGTGCAGGCTATGATATCTGGTATGAACCCAACTGTGCCATTTTCCACAAAGAAAGCCAGACAACAGGACAGAACAGTCCTTTGAGAACTTACTATATTACTCGCAACAGACTTCTTTTCGCTCAACGCAACCAGCAAGGAGCTGTCAGATACATTTCCTATCTCTATCTGATAAGCCTTGTCGCCACCAGGGATATGCTGAAATATGCTTTCCTACGGCGCTGGGACTTAGTTCGAGCCACAACTCGTGGTATTGTCAGTTTCATAAAACGATAACATGATGGATTTTTGGAGAATCATATATTATATCGATTTAACACTGTTCATATTCGTGTCAGCCACCGTTCTATACTTGGCGGTGTTTGCACTGGCATCTTTGTTCGGCAAACATACCGATGTCCCTAAAGCCAAGAAACAGAACCGTTTTATCATTTTGATTCCAGTCTATAAGAATGGACTTGGAGCAGAGCATACGGTACGTGCCGCATTAGGACAAACCTATCCACAACGACTCTTTGACATTACAGTTATCTCTGACCATAACGATGAGATTAGCAATTTTCGCATGGCTCAACAGCCTGTAACGCTCTTAACCCCTAATTTTGAAAAAAGTTCCAGGGCCAAGTCACTCCAGCTGGCTATCAACAACCTTCCCCAATTCAAGATTTACGACATTGTGGTAATTCTCAATGCCGGTAATATTGTGGAACCCGATTTCCTTGAGAAGATGAACGATGCCTACGAATCTGCTGGAACAAAAGCCATTCAGGCACACCGTCTTTCCCAAAACCGAGACACAGCTTCTGCCCGTCTGAGTTCCACCTTTGAGGAAATCAACAACTCCATTTTCCGTCTTGGCCACATCGCATTAGGTCTTTCCGCTGCATCGGCAGGTTCTGCTATGGCTTTCGACTTTGAATGGTTCAAGGAGAACATCATGACCATTGACACCATATTTGACGATAAAGAATTGGAAATCCGCCTGCTTCGCCAACATATCTTCATCGACTATTTTGATGACATCCTCGTCTTTGAGGAAAAATATCGAAATGCAGAGGACTTCAGTCGGCAGCGGGGCCGTTGGATAGCATCGCAAGTCTCCAATATCTTTAGAAACATTTTCTATCTTCCCGTAGCCCTCTTCACAAAACACTACAATCTAATAGATAAGATTTTCCAATGGTTGCTTTTACCCCGTATGATTATGATGGGAATCATTCTACTGATGGGAATAGTACTGCCTTTCATCTATTTCACCTTAGCCCTGAAATGGTGGGCGCTGTTTGCCATCGTATTGTTCATATTTGCCATAGCAACTCCCAATTACTTGGTCGATGACAAATGGGATAAGACATTCTATATGTTGCCCCTGATATTTTTCAGTTCCCTTTTCTCCAGGACTATTATCGGGAAACGCCTCAAAAAATACACTAACAAAAAACTATAACTATCAATCATGATTTGGCTACTTATTCATATTGTAGAGATTTTCCTCTGGCTGCTCTTAGCTGCTTCAGGCGCTTACATTTTGTTTTTTGCCCTCGTTTCCCTGATGTGGAAGAAACCAGCATCTCGCCTGGTTACTTATTTTTCTGAGAAACTTGCATCTACCCGCGAAAAGCCTGAATACAAATTCCTTCTTTTATACCCTGCTTACAACGAGGATCGTGTCATTGTCCCATCAGTACACAAGACCATTGGACAATACTATCCATACGACAAATTTCATGTTGCCGTTATTTCTGACCACATGACAAAAGAGACTAACAACCTGCTTCGTGAACTCCCCATTACCTTGTTGACTCCCATTTTTGAAAAGAGCAGTAAGGCCAAGGCCATGCAATATGCCATGGTTCAGATAAAGGAAGACTACGATTACGTGGTAATCTTGGATGCCGACAATGTTGTTGAGTCAGATTTCTTGGAAAAGCTCAATGATGTTTGCAACAAAGGCTATAAGGCCATCCAGTGTCATCGCTGTGCTAAGAACAGCAATAACGACATTGCCGTTTTAGACGGTGTCAGTGAAGAAATCAACAACACCATCTTCCGCAAGGCTCACAACCGCATCGGTCTGTCTTCCGCCTTGATTGGTTCTGGTATGTGCTTCGATTTCAAATGGTTCAAAAAGAATGTCTATAAACTCAGTACTGCCGGTGAAGACCGTGAGTTGGAAGCCCTGTTGCTCATGCAAGAGATATACATCCACTATGAAGAAAGCATCCCCGTTTTCGACGAGAAAGTCAGCAACAAAGAAAACTTCCAAAAGCAGCGCTTACGTTGGATGACTGCCCAAATCCAGAGTCTGTTCAGAATGCTTCCTTATATACCTCATGCTATCGTTACGGGTAATATAGACTTTATAGACAAAACTGTACAACAGGCATTGATTCCACGTTCTATGCTCATTGTCCTAACCTTCATGCTAGCTTGCCTCATCACCCTAATCTCCCGTGAATGGTGTGTGAAGTGGTGGCTGTTATTCTTGTTTATCTGCATCTCCCTTTATGTCTCTACCCCACGCCAGTTGCGTAAGCACTCTGTGTTTGGCAAACTATTCTCCATACCACAACTTGTATGGAAGATGATTCTAAATATTCTCAAGATAAACCACAAGAATACCGATTTCATTCACACGGAGCATGGCAGTGAAGAAACAACAATAAAAAGAGAATAAGCACTAGTTGTTAAACCATATTATAAAGCAATTATTATAGATTGTAGGATAATTATTAAGTGAGAAGATCATGGTAGTTTCACGCACCAAAAGAACAATACAAAACTCCAAGGTATCACTGATTCTTTTTGTGACACAGATTCTTGTGGGGTTTTATTCAAGAAAAGTTTTTCTTGAATATTTGGGCGATGAGGTTATTGGTCTGAACACCACACTGGGTAATATTCTCAGTTTTCTGAATCTATCAGAGCTGGGTATTGGCATGGCTATGGCAACGTCCCTATATAAGCCTATTCACGACAACGACCATAAAACCATTATAGATATCCTTAGCGTACAAGGCATACTCTATAAACGAATAGCATTACTATTATGCGGTATGAGCATCCCAGTACTTATTGCGATGCCCTATATTTTCCCTTCCACTAATTGCGGTATTTTATATGCTTATATAGCCTACCTTACATTCCTAAGCGGTTCCATTTTTAGTTATTTATGGAATTATCGCGAAATTCTAATCCAAGCTGACCAAAAAAATTTTAAGCTTATACCCTGGATTCATGGCGTACGATACTCAAAGATATTCCTACAGATTGCATTGCTTATGCTTACGCCTTTAGGTATCTGGGGATGGATTGGTGCAGAGTTTGCAGGAGGTATCGTAACAGTATTTGCCATTAACCATGTGATACGGAAGGAGTACCCTTGGCTCCATCCATCCAAGGAGTCTGCAAAGATACTCTTGCCGAGATACAAAAACCTCATGACAAAAGTCAAACAGTTGTTTGCTCATAAGATTGGAACATTTGTCCTTCACCAGACATCTCCACTAATCATCTACGCTTTTGTCTCTCTGGAAACAGTGACCTACTATGGTAACTATATGATGCTCATCGGATATTGCATGACGCTCATGAATGTTATTTTTGGAGGTATCAGTGCCTCTATAGGAAACCTTATTGCCGACAACAATAGACATCACACCATGGAAGTATTCTGGGAATTGTTTACATCGCGTATATGGATTGCAGGAATAGCTTGTTTTGGTATATACATTTTTGTTGGTCCTTTCATTTCAATTTGGTTAGGAAGCCGTTATGTGTTTGACGAAAGCACCTTACTATTATTAGTATTGTATATGTTCATTCATATTTCTCGAACAGTTATTGAATCGTTCAAAGATGCCTATCAACTCTTTGCCGACGTATGGTCTCCCATCGTTGAGTCCTGTCTGAACTTGGGTTGTTCCATCCTTTTTGGCTATTTGTGGGGACTCAACGGTGTGCTCATGGGTGTCAACCTTAGCCTTATCATCATTATCCTGCTGTGGAAGCCCTATTATACTTTCCGTCATGGTTTTAAATCCCCTGTTCTCCCCTACTATATACAATACGCTTTCCATACTGGAGTTATGATAACTGGGGCCTTGATTGCAAAGTGGATAATGGCACAAGTCAATTACGATCATGGTAACCTTATCACTATGGCGTTTGTTCTCTTACTGGGCATGACTGTTTTTACCATCACAACCTATGCGATTTTGCAGCTCAGCACGAAAGGTATGCGTATGTTTACAATAAGAATCAAAAACATATTGTCACGAAAAATATGAAAGTAAGCATTATTATCCCAGTATATAATGTAGCTAAATACATCAAAAGGTGTCTTCAGTCCGTCACTGACCAAACATATCAAGACATTGAGTGCATTGTTGTGGACGATTGCGGAAATGATAACAGTATAGAACTAGCACAAGAATTCATCAAAGGATATCATGGCACCATTGTGTTCAAATTTTTACACCATAATCATAACAAAGGGCAATCAGCCGCGAGGAATACTGCCCTGCGATATGCCACAGGTAATTATGTATTCTTTCTGGATAGTGATGATGTAATACCCTCTTACAGCATAGCGTCTCTGATGGCTTTAGCCACGAGATATCCCCAAGCAGACTTCATACAAGGTAACCTGCTCGATAAAACTGGAAGCATTAGCAAATTTGGTTGGAAAAACACTCTACCAGAATACTGTGACGACCACAGCGAATTGGAAAAATATCTTCTTTCTGTAGTAGTCTTCAGTGCGTGGAATAGAATCATCAAGACATCTTTTCTTATCGAGAACAACCTGTATTTCCCAGAAGGGATTATACATGAAGACTTATATTGGACTTTTTTTTTAGCAAAATTCGCAAAGGCTGTTGGATTTGTGAATCAAGGCACATACATCTATTATTTCAACGACAACAGTACGATTACCAACGTATCGCAAGAGGCAAGAATCAGAAGATATTCTTCACGATTGATTGCGTCTGAGACCTTCTGTGCCGACTTAGACAAGGAACAACATGCATCAAGATACCAGCGCCTATTCATTGCAGGAAATCTCACATCTGCCATGATTGAAGTGGCAGCCCTTCATTCACTCCATCATTGGTATATCTTCTGGAGACATGTTCTCAAACTTTATCATCACCACACAAGACTAACAATCTGGCAGCATCTTCTGTTTCTTTTCATGATGCCTCCTCTCTGTTTCCCTATTAGTATCAAAGGATGGTATTGGAGATTACAACGCTATATCGTTAACAACATCTAGTCTATACTCGCTAGAAACGCAACCTCACCCAGTAGTACGTGATTCAGTCTATGCAGAACTAGTTCTTGAAGGGTGTTTCTATGTATTGTTTTAGCAAAAAAACAATATTATAATAGTCAATATGGTCTCTTTAAAAAAATTTTAGTACCTTTGCATCGTTGAAGCCAAAGCATCAGTATGTTCTACCTCATACTCTACAAAGGAAGAACTCCTATTTATCCAGTACGCAGTCCCAATGGAACAAGGATACAACAAGGGAGTAGCTCCTATACATGTCCGGTACTTGTCCGGTAGATGTTCGGTGTATAAGCGGACAAGTACCGTACATACACCGGACTAGTACCGGACAACAATAGGAGGAACATTAAGGCTACACATGGGCTGTAATATGGATAGAATGGAGGTAAACTAGAGATATTTTGGAAAGTAGTAATGAGATAATTGTAAATATGTGTATGATTAATAGGAGAAAAGAGCAATGAAGAAAAAAGACAATCCTGGGTTAGGGATGGCGATACCCAAAAGGGTTCGTATTGCTGGAATGACTTTTTACCTGCGTAAAGGACAAGTAATCGGGCGAGAGTCAGCGACACATGAGAAACGGAGCAACACACTTCCACAGTTCGTGCAGCGGCAGAAGATGCGACACACGACGATGCTGTGGAAGATGCTACGGTTCTGCAATCCAATGTTCACAGAGCGACGCACGGCCTATCAGAATTTTGCATCGTTGGCAAATCAGTTACCTGCGATATATGTACCTGATGACGGAAGCATGAACCAGTCGTCGTTCCTGATGCCCGGCATTCCAGTGAGCGACGGCATCCTGACGATGGTAAAGCAGGAATTGGGCGAGGTGGGTGGCAGGCCTGCACTGATAACCGACCTTAAGAAAAGCGACCGAACGTATCATACCAAATTGCGGCTTTATACTGCTGTACAGACCATTGAGAATAATGTTCTGCCGCGCGTACGGTTCAGCATGCGCGAAGTGTCGTGGTGGGATATGACCGAAGTAGAAGGCCATTTGGCACTCGTAGGCGAAGAGTTTGCCGACGAGATGAAGGGCTGGGCTCTGGTAAAGGTGATGGACGACCGTTGTTCGCGACAAACAATAGTCACTCGCTGTACTTTATTTGAGCAGTACACTACTGAAGAAGCACTGGAAGTGGCAGCTGATAGTTACGGGGGACTTACCGAGACACCTTACCTGTCGCCACGTTGAACTCACGTAAGGCTCCAGCAACATTATTAGTACATATCGCAAATGAATTCCGTTAAATAACATCAAAAAGGAAGCCGCAAGCATCTTTATTACATCTATAATTATTATATTTGCAATAAAACATCAAAGGACTCATGAAATCTATCGTCATCATATTCCCCTACTTTGGAATTTTGCCACCACAATATAAAATGTGGCGAGAATCTGCTTTGCAAAATCCCAATATAGACTTTATGTTCTTTACAGATGCCAATGTGGAACCTGCAAAGAATATTCTTGTACACAAGATGCAGTTTGAACAATTCCAGCATTTGGCCCAGAAAGCCTTTGACTTCCCGATTGTACTTGATCGTCCCTACAAACTTTGTGAATACAAGCAGGCTTATGGTTATATCTTACAGGACTATATTAAGGGCTATGACTTTTGGGGATTTGGTGACCTTGATCTTGTATATGGAGACATCCGCTCATTTATTACAGAAGAGGTACTAAACCATAAATTCTTATTAGGTTGGGGCCATCTTACTCTCCTTCATAACGATGAAGAAACGAACAAGTACTTTATGGAGCAGGTAGATGGCTATCAATATTACAAAGACGCCTTTAGTACGAGCAAAATAACCTTCTTTGACGAATACGGCTACAACGGCTGCAGTGACAAGTGGCGTAAATGTCGTCCTGACGATTGTTGGTTGGAGGAACCATTTGACAATGCATCCAAACCAAAGCAATCATACCACTTCAATAGTCTTACGAGAGGTTGGAAGCAAGTCATATTTGAACATATTGACAGTAAGCTTTATATACTACGTTTCAACAATGGCGTTATAGAGAAAAAAGAATCTCTTTATGCACATTTCCAGCATCGTGGATTCATGAAGGATTATGTCACAGACTATAGCCACTTCCTTGTTACGCCACGTGCCATCATTAACTATCCCAGACATTTCGTCAATCTCCAACTACGATTTCTCTGTCGTAAACGCTCGCTAATGACAAAATATTACCAGTGGAAAGATCGCATTATATGGAAATTAGGATTAAGCAAGATAAAATAGAACTATGAAGATTGCAATATTAACATGTGGTATTCTACCCATTCCTGCCGTTCAAGGAGGAGCAGTAGAAAATATGATTGATTTCTATTTAGATTATAATAATCGTAAAAAGCTTCATAACATTACTGTTTATAGTCCATGGAATCCTAATGTGATTCATCATCCTGCAATATCTTCAGATGTCAATCACTACATATATTTTGACGTAACAAGCTTCAAAGCAAGGTTTGCAAGACGGATGTATAAATATTTTCATGCGAATGAATATTACAACTACTTTATAGAATACTACTTTGAAAAGGTTTATCGAGATCTTAAGAAAAAGGACTTTGACTATATTGTCTTAGAAAACAGTCCTGGGCACACATATAAGCTTGCTCAAAGAGGTTATAAGAATATCGTTCTTCATCTTAATAACGATTTGCTAAACTCCAAGTCAAATCATCATGAGATTATCTTCAATAGCCTTATTAAAATTTTAACCTGCTCCAACTATATCAAAGAAAGGGTATCATCCATTGAATCAAGTAATAAAATTAAAACCTTGTATAATGCGATTGATATAAATTCCTTTTCATCAAAAAATGCAGATACTTCTCTGCGTAAAAAAAATGGACTCTCAGAAGAAGATTTTGTAATTGTTTACAGTGGCCGCATTAATAAAGACAAGGGAGTTTCAGAATTGATTGATGCATTATTATCGTTAAAAAACATTCCCAATATTAAACTGTTAATAATCGGAGGATCTTTTTACGGTAACGCAAAAAACGAAGATTGTTTTGTCAACTCATTAAAGATTAAGGCTAAGATAATTGAAGATAAAATTATATTCACAGGATTCATTCCATACAATCGAGTGCCAGATTATCTACAACTAGCAGACATTGCCGTTTTACCATCTATGTGGGAAGAACCTTTTGGCCTAACCATTGTTGAGGCACTTGCTGCCGGGCTTCCACTCATCACAACACGAAGCGGGGGAATCCCTGAAATCTGTGAGGGTGTAGCCACTATTGTTGATAAAGAAAATGTCGTTAACAACCTTGCCTCTGCCATTCTCGACCTCTATCAGCATCCTGAGAAACGGGAGCAGATGGCAAAAGCATCCATCGAGCGTGCCCGTCTTTTTGACAAAGAAACGTTCGCACGGAATTTCTTTGAGGCCTTGGAGAACATTTAGTTGATTTTTGGCAATTGTATCCTGTCGCCTATCATCCTTTGGAACTCCATCGTAAAATGGTTGTTCATGCCAGAGAAGGCAAAAAATGTCATCTCACCAAAGTATATCTTGCCCTTGACATTATACAAATCCACTCGCACTTGTGGATAACCTTTACCAATAATCTCTGCAATCTCTATCATGCGTTCCAAATTTTGGGGACGAGGTACATTACGATACTTTACACCTTTGTCAGCAAGATACTGGCGCATAGGTTGCCAAGTGTGTATGTCATATAAATCGTAGATGGTCTTGCTACCACCACTACCACTCTCTAAACTCCGGTCATAGCATACCATGTCATATTGTGCCTTACCATCAATGCATCTTATCTTATGGTCAACGGTTGTCTCTGACGAGAACTCATCCGTATTATCCATTTCAATCAAACTCTCAGCCATAATACGGGGCTTGATGGATGTATAGTGTGGTTCACACGAGTCATAACCGTACCTGACGGAAACATGTTTATTAAGGAAGTCAATAACTGACTGCTTGTCCATTTCGCTCTTGTCGCGAATAATAATGGTACTGCCACAATCGTGCGTACATTTCAATACAAATTTATCAGGGAGTTTGTCAAAGTTGATATCCTCTGCCCTATCCCATACCCCATAGCACTCTGTAAGTATGTCTTTCAATCCTAAGCTTTCAATATGTTTACGAACCTCATACTTATCAGTATATTCCGTCCATTTCGATGTATCAGTATAGACCTCCATCCAAGTCAGTTTCTCATTTAAAGTTCTTGGATTTTTCCAAGGAAACTTCCTTCTGTAGAAACGATTCCACTTCATCTCAAAGGCCTTCTTCGGATTGGTTTCAACCAATTTCTTCCATTCGTCTGTATTCTCAATATTACGAATGAAATACAATGCTTTCAGCGTTCTGATGGGATGTAACACTGACCAAAGGCGCATTTTTAATTTGTAGCTAAGAGTCATCTTGATGCTTCGTATTATGATATTAATTTATATTCAACTGCAAAGATAAAGGAAATTTCTGACAAATGCTTTGACGATTGAAAGAAAAATAGTAAATTTGCAAGAAAATACAAATAAATGGTCAAAGTCAGCGTCATATTACCTATTTATAATGTTGCACCTTATTTAAAAGATGCATTTGAATCAATATTGGCTCAAACCTTAACCGATATAGAAGTGATTGCTGTCAACGACGGTTCCACAGACAACAGCCAGCAATTGATTGAACATTATGCTTCAAAAGATCATAGAATTATAGCTATCCAACAAAAGAACCAAGGTCTTTCGGGTGCCAGAAATACAGCTCTTAAGCATGCAACAGGCAAGTATCTTTATATGATGGATTCTGATGACATCATCAGTAATTCAAATGCATTGAAAAATTGTTACGAATATGCTGAAAATAACCATGCAGATTTTGTATTCTTTGATAGTGAAAGATTTCCTGATAAAGGTTCGGACCATTTGCCAGATATAAGAAGGACACATCTAGTTGAAGAAAATAAGCGATATAATGGTGAGTATTTACTCAACCTAATGATTGATGAAGTAACACACAATAGTGCTGTATGGTTGTTATTTATTAACAGCAGCTACATAAAACGTTTAGGATTAAATTTCTATCCAGGAATTATTCATGAAGATGAATTGTTTACTACAATTCTCACACTAAACAGCGATTCAATCTATGCACTAAAACAATCATATGTCAAACACCGTGTCAGATCATCGTCTATTATGGGACTGCAATATACCAAACGTAACCTGAATTGTTACCTAACTGTTGCCGATGAACTACTTCGTTTTAGCAAAACTCCCATCATACACAAATTCTTACGTTATACACTGAGCAAAGTTTTCTACACAGGACATCTTATCCCACTACATGACAAGCCTGCAATATTCTGGCGAGCTCTACGTTCAGGTTACTTAAAATACATCGGTCTTAAATCCGTCATCATTTTTTTGTTAAAATAATCATTATACAGATTATAATAAGTTATCATATACATGTAAAACAGACCTCTTTCTATATGGAGAATATACAAATTAAAGTGACTATCGGGATGCCTGTTTATCAGGTTGAAGATTATGTAAGGAACAGTCTAAAATGTGCTTTAGAACAAGATTTAGATCCTATAGAAATTCTTATCATTGACGATTGTGGCACAGATTCCTCCATGGATATTGTCAAACAAATGCAGAGGGAACATCCTAATGGGGAAAGAATAAGAATTATCAAGCATCAAAACAACTTAGGGGTAGCAGAAGGTCGTAATACAATAATCAGGGAAGCAAGAGGCAAATATATTTTCTTTCAAGATTCAGACGATCTTATAAATACAGATTCTCTATCATGTCTATACCAAGCTGCAGAAGATTATCAGGCAGAGCTAACATATGGTTCAACTAACATCATAGAGAACAATCATGAAAAACCATTTATTACCCTCCCATATAAGATATTGATTGGAGAAGATGCCTTATGTAACTATATTTATAGTGACATACACGAAAATATACCTTATTCTATATGGAATATTTTAATAAGAACTGATTTTCTCCGAAATCATCATTTTACCTTCCCTGACTTTAAAGCTGGTGAAGACTTGCTTTTTAACGAACAAATGCAGCCAAAAGTGAGCCGAGCCATTTTACTGCCTCAAATTACTTACCATTATCTAAAGCGCCCAAACTCACTAATGCAATTTCAAAAAAGGGAATCAATAAATGTAAAAGAAGCTGAAGATTCTTTGCGTATTTCTATAATACAGAAAAATTATTGCCGTATAGTAAAAGAGAAGCCATATTACGACCTCAAATGCGCCAAAACAATGAAAGGAGTTTTTTACTCCGTTTGCGGGATACTTAAGCACAGGCATCAACTTACTGGAACTATTAGTGATAAAGCCATCCGCGACTCAATGTCTCATCCAGCCCGTTTCTTGGATATTCTTTCTTTTAAGCACCTCCGAGCTATTAATCTAACATTTTGGTTAATGGGAATTCTACCTCCGTTCTTTTCAATAGCATTAATTAAATTCGTTGGCAAAAAGAAAGGGTTCATTAAATAATATCATCGATGTATCATATTCGAAAAACATATAACCCATCATTTACCCTTTATACATCGGCATTTCAACCCGATCGGGTTATAAGGTTATATGTTTTTCGTAAATAGCAGCTACAGCATCAGCCACACGTTGAGTTAACTTGATTAATCATTCTTTACCAAATTATCCTCTGAATCCTCATAGTGGTCAGTCTTGTGGAAAATACGGGAAATACCTTTCATTTGAATCTTTACGTGCTCTACAAAACTCCGCCACATAGACTGATTGCCAATTGTTCCATATCCAGTAACAGGACGAGCTTTACGATTGTATAAGAATGCTATTCTACCGAAACGCTTTAATTCCAATGCCAAAGAACCATCCTCCCCTCGACGAATATCTGTACGAATAGTACATTGTCGAGCATAATCCGCATTGAACGCAAAGGTCATTCCACGAATATTCAGTTCAGGACGTTTGAAATGCTGTACCCAAAGAAAGATATCACGAATCAACTCAAACCAAAACAAGCTGAATGCAGAATGCTGCTTATCTGGATAAAAACTCCAGAAAGTACCCACACATGAAATCCCTGGTCTTGTTAATATCTCCATCATTTTATCGACATAACAGGAAGGATAAAAGGTGTCTGCATCTATAAAAAAATGATATTTTCCTTTCGCATGCTGTAACCCACATTGACGAGCATATCCTGGACTTTGCCTGGTCTCATTGAAATAAGGTAAACCCAATTTCTGATATACTTCTTCAGTTTTGTCCTTCGAATTGTTGTTTACGCCCAAAATTTCAATAGGATATTCTGTATTCAATTCACTTAAGGACCACAAACAAGCAGCCAATCGGCACTCTTCATTATATGCAATGACAACAACCGAGACCAGTGGTTCCGGACTTTGCAGGCGAGCAAGCCGTTCACGGGTCTCGTCAAAGATATACAGGGGAACCTCACAGAAAGGTTTCCCGTAAATAGAAAGGTATTTACCGTACCAGTGTTCCATCTCTAAATCAGATTACAGATAAATATGCTTTTTCCCACTCTTGCATGATTATCTTCTTTCGATATCTGGCAACAGATTGACGTGCCTGGATTCCCATTTCCTTTCGCTCTGTTTCGTGGGTTATCATCCATTCCATTTTTTCTGCCAAGTCCTTTACATCCATCTTACACAAAAGCCCATCAACGTTATCCTCGATAATATCTGACGGACCAAATGGGCAGTCTGTGGAGACACAAGGAATGCCACAGGCCATTGCCTCAACAAGAACCAAGCCAAATCCTTCATAGTCAGAACTGAAAACAAAGAACTGGCTCCGTTCATATTCTGAATATACATCAGAGGTCACCCCTTTAAGATAAATCTGCTTAGTAAGTCCTTTTTCTGCTATTTGCCGCTGAAGGCACTCCTTATCATTGCCCTCACCATAGACATCTATATACCAAGATGGATATTGATGCGCAATCAAAGAGAAAGCATCTATCAGACGGTCAAAGCGCTTCTGAGGCTCCAACCGTCCTACAGCAATGATTCTCCCATTTTCTTTTGATGTGCCTCTGAGTGTTTTCGGATAAAAAGTCAGAGGATTACTTACCGTCGCAACATTTCTTATATGCTGTTTCCAACATTCAGCATCACCCGAAGTCAACGCGATTAACAAATCACATTGTTTCACACTACGCAACAAAAAATATTTCTGTATTCTGTCTATCATGGATCCACCCGTCATGTCATGTGTAAATGCCGTATGAGACTCTATCACGACCTTTGTCTGACGTCTCAGAGACATGACAATTTCCATAAA
Source organism: uncultured Prevotellaceae bacterium (assembly GCA_902770195.1). Lineage (GTDB taxonomy): Bacteria > Bacteroidota > Bacteroidia > Bacteroidales > Bacteroidaceae > Prevotella. The sequence goes on along the minus strand of CACXSA010000003.1, from coordinate 62,283 downwards.
CTCAATCGTATAAGTTGGAGTTACAACAACATCTGGATGTTCTTGGTTAGCAAAAGCACGTATCTCTTTCGCAAACCGGCATTTCATTTTCCATGCCTCATAAAATCGCTTCAGCAAAGGGTACTTATATACAGTAAAATAACAACAGTGAAGATCAACATGACGCACTGTCTTTTCAATTGGGAATGCATAAGGATGGTTTCCTTGTTCATAAGTAACCATCGTTACCTTATGCCCCATATTAGCCAGCGCGTTAACTTTATCTGTTATGGTACGCTCGACGCCATTCTTTTTTGCGACAGATCTTAATAGAAATACTATGTTCATCTTTATCTTTCTATAAAACCATAATTAATCCTTCAAACTTTGAAACAAATCTACCCATTGTTTCATAACTATTTGACGACTAAATCTTTGGACATTCTCACGGGCTCGAATACCCATTTTCTGTCTCAATTCTAGTGATTCTATCAATTGAATAACCTTTTCAGCAGCTTCAATAGTATTCAAATACTCAACCAAGAAACCATCTTCCCCATTTTTTATTATATCAGCAGGTCCCCAAGGGCAATCAAATGAAACAACAGGAACACCACATGCCATCGCTTCAATCAACACCATGCCAAAACCTTCAAAGCGAGAAGTAAGAAGAAAGATACTGCTTTCCAAATACTTCTCCATTATTTGCATTGTTGGTCGATTTACAACAACAGCATTCTCCAGTCTAGCTTTACGAATAAGATGATTCAACATGTCTCTCTGCTCACCGTCCCCATATATCTGAAGTATCCAGTCATCATGTTTCTGATGAACACGCTCCCATGTCTCTATCAAATATTCTAATCCTTTCTGCTCATTCAGCCTTCCGACAAATATAACCTGCTTTTGAGTGCATGTACTGGGCTTTTCGGGAAAGAATGGAAGCGAATTAGGTATAACTGCGGTTTTTGTCAATCCGCTCCAGCTATCAGCATCATGCTGGGTAAGTAACACCAAAGCATCTAATTGTTTCACCTGTTTATCCAATTTCCTTCGCCATTGCCGTGCTATTATTCGATGAATAAAGCCTTGCTGTTCCATTAAATGCAGATTACGGACATAGTTTTTGGCAATATGTGATTCTCCTATTATCGCACCGCCAACATGGATCTGTGTAATAAAGTCTATCTCACGACCCAATGTCGTAATGACAATATCTGGACGTTCAAGATGCAACAATTCCGTCAATGCACGACGGTATCGCCGCATCATCACAAAATATATAAATGAACGGTAAAGCAAATGATGCCCATACTGTTGATGAAAGTCTATACCGAAATCAACAAGTTTAACTTTTTCCGAGATTTGATAACATGGTTCAGCCAAAGCATGGGAAGCAACAGTAATAATCACGTCAAACCCATGTTCTGCCAGATAATTTGCCTTTTCTATGATAACCCTGTCATAACCACCAGACAAGTTCACAGATTCCACTGCATAGATTATTTTCATCTTTTATTATCATTTAGAAGATATTTTAGTAATTCGTCTATTATCTTTTGCATTTGGTTCTTCCAAGCCAGATGTTCCACTGTCTGACGAATTGATTTTGGCTGCGTCTGAACAGAAGAAGTAAAATCTATTATTTTTTGAATTTCAATAGGCGACTCATCTGCAGGAGCTTTCAAAACATACGGCTGGTTGTCGAAATCACTATCCTGCTCACTATAAATAAAAGGAATCCCCCGAGTAGCGTATTCACGGTTCTTCAATGTTTTAATATGTGTTATACCACTGCGATGGCGAGCCAAAGAACCGATGGCAAATTGGCATTGGTTAAAAACCTTAGTAAGTTCGTCACCAAAAAGCTGACCATGGAAAATGACTTTGTCCTTAATCTGATATTTCTCCATCAATTCCGCAAAACCAGGAGCGTGCATTGAATCATACATTTCGCTAGGACCGACACCGCCCACAACATGAAAGAATACATCTCTCTTTCCTCCATTTTTATAATATTCGCCTAATCCGGCAATTAACCGATCATAGCCATGCCAATAATGGACTTCTGCAACACCGATTAAATGCAAAGCTGAGGGCTGAGGGCTGAGGGCTGAGGGCTGATGGAGAGGAATACTATTGAAGTCGACACCATTACTAATGCGGATAGTACGTTGTCCAAAGATTTCTTTAGCATCTGAGAAGGTAACAACGGCATCCATCTGAGCATAAAGCTGGCGACGGAAAATCTGGTCTATTTTCAGTCCCATTCGAGTCATGAACGGAAAACCTACAAACTCGCTATCGTAGGGATAAGTTGGTATCTCAGTTACCGTATGAATTCCTGCTTTCTTTAAATTTCTAAAAAAATGGATTAACCAGGGATTGGCATTTTGAAAGCAACGGGCATAAACAAATTCAATCTTCTCATGAATGCAGTAATTGTAAATACAATCATAACTTAGACGTTGACGTATTCCAGCCAATTTTCCCGATCCATAATCCTTGATTACCTTATCATCTATATATCGACAACGATGTCCGTTTTCTGCAAAACCATAATAACATAAACGAACATCGTGACCATTCTCACGAAGACCTTTCACCTGATAGTGAATCTTCTTCGAAATACCGCTTACCTCTGAGAATCCATGATAGACAAGGAACAATATCTTCATAAAATACTTACATTTTTTGATTCAAATATACATTTCCATTGCTCAGCAACATGTTCTATACTAAAACGTTGAACATTTTTTAATCCTGCTTGAGACATAGAAACTCTAAGGTTTTTATCTTCCATGAGCCTACACATTTTATTTGCCAACGCATCGACATTTCCATTTTCTACCAAAAAACCATCTTCCCCATCTTTGATAATGCTTCTTGGCCCCCATGGACAATCAAAAGAAATCACTGGCAAACCACAAACCATTGCCTCTGTTATTACCATACCAAAACCCTCAAAACGAGAAGTCAAGACAAAAAGACTACTATTTAAATATTCTTTTTCTACATCATTTGTTCGACCATGCAACTGACAACGAGAACTATTAATCTTTAATTCATCTATCAATTGTTCATAAGAGGTCCTATCCCCATCACCAAATATGTCTAGACACCAATCTGATACTTGCTTTTCTACAATAGACCATGCCTTTAGCAACAAGTCAATTCCCTTTTCATGCGAATACCGAGCTATTGTCACAACACGTTTTTCTGTTAAAAGACTAATCGTTGTAGGTGATATAGACAATGGATCGGGAATAGTAACAACATTATTCAATTCTACCCATGACTCGCGATCTCTATCTGTAAGAACAACTAACTTATCTAGTTTTTTCAGATGACGCAAAAGATTAGAAGACCAGAACTTAGCGAATAGTCGCTGTAATAGATTAACCTTTTCAGTATTGTAATTTCTATAATTCGCCCGGTTAATATGCATTTCGCCAATTTTTCTGCTGCCATCCTTAATGTCATTCAAAAAGTTGATTTCACGACGCAGCAAGCTAATAGTAATGTCTGGACGTAAACGCATCAATTCACGAGTCAATGATTTTTTGAACTGACGTTGTTTCTTGAGATAGACGAATACTTTCTTGACAAATGAACAAATCCAAAGTTCTTCGAATCCAATATCTAGATTAATAACCTTGATTTTATCTGATAATGGATAAAACAATGGTTTATCCTTGCCTTCTGTTAGAATAATCGTAATATCATAGCCAAAATGCTCTGCAAAATAATTGCCTTTAAGTGTGAGCACACGCTCAACACCTCCTGCCATATATAAGGCTGGAGTAATGTAGACTAACTTGAGTTTATTAGTGGTTTCAAGCATAATCATATCCAATTATGCTACAAAATTATGAATTAATTTTGGATTAACAAACATTTTGCTTATTTTTGCAAACAAATAATATTCAAAACATGAGAATAGGAATAGAGGCACAACGGATTTTTCGTAAGAACAAGCACGGCATGGACTATGTGGTGTTGCAGGAAATTAAAGAACTGCAGCAAATAGATACGAAAAATGAATACTATGTATTTGTTAAGCCTGGAGAAGATCACTGTGTCGAGAGCACAGGAAATGTTCACATCATAGAACTAAGTTGTCCTTCTTATCCTCTTTGGGAACAATGGGCACTGCCTAAGGCTGCTAAAAAATACAAGGTAGACATTCTTCACTGTACAAGTAATACCGCACCATTATGGTGTGATATTCCATTGATATTAACACTTCATGATATTATTTTCTTAGAGCCTCGTGATAAACAAAATCATTCGTTATACCAAAACATGGGTTGGCTATACAGAAGGCTCGTTGTACCCCACATTTTGGATAATTGCCAACGCATTATTACTGTTTCAAATTTTGAAATGGAGAATATTATTTCAAAATTAAAGATTCCTCGAGAACGAATGGCAATGATTTACAATGGATACAACAATTGGTTCAAGCCTATAGAAGATAAAGACGAAGTTTACAAAAAATATATCCCAGAAAAAGGTTTCTTTTTCTTTTTGGGGAATACTGACCCTAAAAAGAATACAGAACGAACACTGGTGGCTTATTCCAAATACTTGGAACAATCAACCATTAAACGTAAACTGTTAATGGCTGATCTTAATCTAGAATACTTAAATGGTATCATAGAACGAAACCAGATAGAGAACATTCGCAACAATATAGTAATGCCAGGTTATATTGTAAATAGTGATTTGCCGTATATTTATAATAGTGCCTTTGCATTTCTTTACACCTCCTTACGGGAAAGTTTTGGTATTCCACTATTAGAAGCTATGGCATGTGGAACACCCGTTATCACTAGCAATACATCATCAATGCCTGAAATTGGAGGCAAAGATGCTATATTTGTTAATCCAGAGAAGAGCGAAGATATTACACAGATGATGCTTACACTAGAAAACAATCAAACCTTTTATGAGCATCAGCAACAAATTGGTATGGAAAGAGCCACACATTTCTCATGGGGAAAGACTGCAGAAAGCCTACTGGCTTTATATCAGGAAGTATATAATATCATAGACCATAAAAATAATAATCTATGAGTAATAAAGAAGATTTGCGTGAAGGACTCAAGAACAGTCCGAAAATGAAAAAATTTTTGGATTATTTAATCATGAACCAACGGAATGCCAGGCCCAGATGGTATGTTCGTTTGCTTGCCCCATTATACCAACATCGGGGACGTGGGTCGAAGATATATTGGAGTGTGAGGATGGACACTCCACCCTATCGCCGTCTCTTCCTTGGCAGACATAGTGTGATAGAGTCGTATTCTTGCATCAACAATGCTGTGGGTGATGTGGTGATTGGTGACTATACTCGCATTGGGATTCACAACACGATTATCGGACCTGTTTGTATTGGAAATCATGTGAATCTGGCACAAGGTATCACGGTAACTGCATTAAATCACAATTTCGAAGATAAGACGAAGCGCATAGATGAACAGGGCATCTCAACTAAACCTGTTATTATTGGAGATGATGTGTGGATTGGAGCAAATGCGGTAATCTTGCCTGGTGTGACGATAGGCAAACACTGTGTGGTGGCTGCAGGAGCTGCGGTCACCAAGGATGTACCAGACAACACGATAGTTGGTGGTGTACCAGCAAAAGTAATCAAAGGAATTTAAGGGTTAAGCAAACAAATCGAGGGAGAGGTCTTGTACAGGATGCTTCTGCTCTTCTTTTTCCTGTTGCTCTTCACGGAATTGGAGCATCAACTGGAGAGCATCTTGGGAACCTGTAGTATTCAAGCGGTAAAAGCCACGACGGCCTGTGCTTTCAATCAATGATTGTGATGACTTACTGTTTTTCAATAAAAACTGTTGTACGTAACTACGGATTTCTTCCAAATCGGGCTGTAGGAAAAATGTATGATTCATGTTATAAACGTGTTTGGCAATAGCCTGCACGCTTATTCCCTGTTCTCCTGCAACAGTCAGTATGTGAAGTATCTGTTTGTCGTAAGTCATCGAGCAACGTAATTAAAAAAGGCCGGTATGCCTTGTAGCTTACCAGCCCCTTTTTATTGTTCTTAATATAAATTAAGCCAATGTAATTTTCTCGTCAGCAGTAGCGAGCTTACCCTCCTTGAAGAGCCAACCCAAACCGAGCAGAGTCTCCTCCTCGCTGATCTTAGCAGCCTTAGCAATCTCATTAACGGTCAGTGCCTTCTCTGCAGCTGCAAGAGCCTGATATACATCACCAGCCTTGAAACCAGCGTTCTCACCATTTACAACCAAAGCTGCCTTCTTAGGAGCTGCAGCCTTACTTACAGTTGCTTTCTTCTCAGCTGCCTTAGGAGCTGCAGCCTTCTTTGTTGTAGTTTTCTTTTCTGCCATAGTTCTAAAAAAATTTATACACTATTGAATGGATATTCATTGAATTCGCGTGCAAAATTAAAAACTTTTCATATATTTTGTGAGCGCAAACAATTGATTTTTAGATTTTTTATGTTTATTCTTGATGCAAATCAATCGAAAGCTGTAATTCTTCCAACTGTTTGGGATCCAACTCACCTGGTGCATCTAACATAACATCGCGACCAGAATTATTCTTCGGGAAGGCAATGCAGTCACGAATGGAATCGAGACCAGCCATAATGCTGACAAAGCGATCAAGACCGAAAGCAAGACCTGCATGAGGGGGTGCTCCATACTTGAAGGCATTGATGAGGAAGCCAAACTGAGCCATAGCACGTTCGGGTGTGAAGCCCAAAATCTGGAACATTTTTTCCTGAAGCTTACCATCGTGAATACGAAGTGAACCACCACCTACTTCGATACCATTGCAAACGAAGTCGTAAGCTACGGCACGAACTTTTTCAGGAGCGGTGTCAAGCAGAGGAATATCGTCTGGATTAGGCAGGGTAAACGGATGGTGAGTGGCCATCAAGCGCTGTTCTTCGTCACTCCACTCAAAGAGTGGGAAGTCTACAATCCACAAGCATTTGAAGGTGTCTTTGTCGCGTAGCCCGAGGCGATCGCCCATCTCTAAACGCAGGGTGCATAGCTGGGTGCGCGTCTTATTGGCTTTGTCACCACTTAGAATCAACACGAGGTCACCATCCTTAGCACCTGTCTTCTCTTTCAATTTCTGCCATACCTCTGGCTGATAGAACTTATCGATAGAGGTCTTCACGGTTCCATCAGTATTAAACTTGACATATACTAAGCCTTTGGCACCTACCTGAGGACGCTTCACGAAGTCGGTCAGCAGGTCGAGTTGCTTACGGGTATAGTCGGCACAACCAGGAACCACGATACCACCAATGTATTCTGCCTCGTTAAAAACAGGGAATTCACCCGTTCCTTTCAACACATCCATCAGTTCCACGAACTCCATGCCAAAACGGAGGTCAGGCTTATCGGAACCGAAGCGACGCATGGCTTCATGCCATGTCATACGCTCTAACTTGGGCAATTCAACACCACGAACCTCCTTGAACAGGTGACGAGCCAAATCCTCGAATATGTTCAACACATCTTCCTGATCAGCAAAAGACATCTCACAATCTATTTGCGTAAACTCTGGCTGGCGATCGGCTCGAAGATCTTCGTCACGGAAGCACTTGGCAATCTGGAAATAACGGTCAAAGCCACTGACCATCAGCAACTGCTTCAAGGTCTGGGGACTCTGGGGCAGTGCATAGAACTGACCAGGATTCATACGACTGGGAACCACGAAATCGCGCGCTCCTTCTGGAGTAGAGCCAATAAGGATTGGCGTTTCTACTTCAATAAAATTCAGATTGTCCAAAAAATTACGAATCAGAATGGTCATACGATGGCGCAACTCTAGGTTCTTACGAACACAAGAACGGCGCAGGTCAAGATAGCGATACTTCATACGGATATCGTCACCGCCATCTGTATTATCCTCAATGGTAAAGGGAGGAGTCTGGCTCTCACTCAACACATTCAGAGTCGAAACCAGGATTTCAATGTCGCCAGTATCCATCTTGGGATTCTTTGCTTGACGTTCGTTGACGATTCCTTTGGCCTGAATACACCACTCACGACCCAGTTTATTAGCCTGTTCGCAGAGTGCGGCATCCTTTGACTCATCAAATACCAACTGTGTGATGCCATAACGGTCGCGCAAATCGACAAACGTCATGCCACCCATCTTTCTCGTTTTCTGTACCCAGCCAGCCAGTGTTACTTCACTGCCAGCATCCGTGAGACGTAGCTCACCACAAGTTTTAGTTCTATACATTATTAAATATATTATTTTCTTCTTTAGCATGCAAAATTACTAATTATTTATGAATTACACATCAAAAGATAGTTCATAAAGTCTTAAATTATACAAAAATCGAGCAACAATTGATACGTTTATGCAGAAAATGACTTACTTTTGCAGCGATTATGTACTTTAACAGGAAAGAAAATGAAAAAGAAAATACTATTTACACTGATGCTGGTATGTGGTATGACTATGGCCATGGCACAGAAACCTGCTGAAATTAAATTTGAGAAAACAACTCATAGCTTTGGTTCTTTTTCTGAAAAAAATCCCAAAGTAAGTTGCACATTCACTTATACGAATATTGGTGAGCAGCCCCTTGTAATCAATCAGGCTATCGCCTCTTGCGGATGTACCGTTCCCGAATACACCAAGACACCTGTACAGCCAGGCGAGAAGGGCGAAATTAAGGTAACCTATAACGGTGCGGGCAAGTTCCCTGGTCACTTTAAGAAGTCGATTACTGTTCGAACCAATGGTGCCGTCGAGATGACTCGTCTCTACATAGAAGGTGACATGACGGAAGCAAAGTGAAAAGTGATACGTTAAAAATAAAAGAAGCACTGTCCGAACTGAGCAGTGCTTCTTTTATTTTTAGAAGGAGTATGTTAATCCTACGGAACTCCACTCCTGGAATTGGAAATAGCCCAATTTATCATCCCAGTTGTTGGAATCGTCGAAACGCGGATAGAGGAACAGGTTGGCTGAGATATATTTGGTAACCTTCAGTTCAAACTGGTTTTCCCACTCTATCAGCGAACGGTGATACGTCGTGCTGGCATAGAAACGTGTTTTCCACGAAATCTGGTCAGCAATCTGCCACTTCAAATCGGCTGTGAACTGAGAAGCAAACTCTTCTCTGGAATGATGACCGTTAGAAATACCATTACTTTCTGTCAACGCGTCACGACCCACATAGACGAAACTGAACGATAATGGCAGGAAGTTCAAGCTTCCCGTCAACCGCTTGTTGAAAGCTTCTACCTTGTATTCCATACCGAGACCGAGATTCAAATGGAATGGTGACATGAAATCAGAATAGGTATTCTCATCGTTTGCCTTCAAACCTCGTGCAAATTGGGTGTAAGCCAACATCTGCAACGTATAGTACCAACGCTTATGAGCTTGTAAACCCAATTTACTATTCAAGCGCAACAGGTCGTTATTAGTCTTGAACTTATGGATGGTATCAGAAGAAGAGGTTTGGAAGCCTAACTTCATCTCCAACTTGTTCTCGAAGAGCACCTTGTCTTTGTCATTATAATTCAGCTCCAAGGTTGCAGCAGCTACTGCTGAATAGTTACTCTCACCACCCTTATGCCAGTTGTTTGAAACATAGTTCTGGAGGAACTGTAAATAGCCGTCACCCTTGAACTTCCAGAAGTTGGGCTTCTGGATGACGACAGCAATAGGAACAGCCTCTGGCTCCTCAGGAACAGGTGCTGCCATATCAACAAGATCAACTTTCTGGGTCAGTTCTTTATTGACATCTCCACGTAGCGATCCTACTGACTTCAGGTTACTTTCATCGTTTTTCACCAGGTCAGGACGCCGCATGTAAAGATTCATCATCGCCTCATCAATGGCATCTGTTACCTCATCACCCATGTTTGGAGATAGTGACAGCTGCTTATTGGCTCCGGAATGATAAAACGTAGCGGGAGCAAAGAGATGGAAATAGCGACCATCTGAAACACCTGTTCTCAACTGGGTATTTACCTGCTGCAACGAGTCTAACTGGCGACGAAGCAGTACAAGTGAATCAATATAGTCCTTGACAACCTGAGCAGTATCAGGCTTCACTTCTTGCTGTTTTTTACGACGTTGTGCTGATGCATCAACAGATGACAACATCACCAGCAATAAAATTATAATATACTTGTATCTCATAATCGACTGCAAAGTTACAAATAAAATCTCTAATATTTTGTATTTTGCTCGTTTATTTGTAACTTTGCACCTTGTAAATTTAATATTAGGTATAAAAAATGAACAAAGATACGATTATCGGTTTCGTTCTCATAGCCGTAGTGCTGATTGGTTTCAGCTGGTATAATCAACCATCCGTAGAAGAAATAGAAGCTGCACGTACACAAGATTCCATTGAATCGGTATTGAAAGAAAAAGCGGCTCAAGAGCAGAAGATTGCTCAGGCAAAAAAGCAAGCCGCTGTGGATTCTGCAGCTGTTAACGACACAACGGCCTTGTTCCATCAGGCCCTGAACGGCACTTCGCAGAAAGTGGTTCTGAAGAATTCAAAGTTAGAGTTAACCCTTGACACCAAAGGTGGTGTTGTCAGGAAAGCTGTCATCAAGAATTTCAAGAGCATCGACGGCAAGCAGGATGTCACCTTGTTTGACGAGAAAGACCAAAACCTGAACTTCATGATGGCGGGTAAGCAGGACAACATCGTGACAGCCGACCTATTCTTCACCCCTTCCGAGCAGACAGACTCAACCGTTACTATGACAGCTGTTGCCGGGAACGGAGGAGAAATCAGCCTGAAATACCGATTAGGCCAGGACTATTTGCTGAGCATGTCGTTACAGGCCAAAGGATTGGCGAACATTTTTGCTCCTTCCTACAAGGAGATGGAGATTGAGTGGAACGACCATTGCCGTCAGCAGGAGAAGGGTTTCTCTTTTGAGAGCCGTTACACCTCTTTATATTATAAGGAGACTAAAAGTGGCAGCACAGACAAGTTGAGTGAGTCGGATGACAAAAAGGAAAACATTGAAGAAGAACTTGACTGGGTTGCTTTCCGCAATCAGTTCTTCAGCGTAGCCTTGATTTCTAAGGATAATTTTGCTGCTAACAGTAGCCTTTCCACCATCCAGGACGAGAAAGGGTCAGGCTATCTGAAGTTTTTTAATGCAAAACTGAAGACCGCTTTCGACCCCACAGGTGTCAAGGCATCTGAGTTTGAGATGTACATTGGTCCTAACAACTTCCGATTGATTAAGGCCGTCGAGGAGCAGAGCCAGTTTGGCAAGGAACTTGACCTGGAGCAATTGGTGGACCTTGGCTGGTGGCTACTGCGATGGATTAACCGCTGGTTTACACTTTATGTCTTCGACTGGTTAACAGGTTTTGGGCTGAACATGGGTATCGTACTAATTCTGATTACCTTGTTGCTGAAGGCTATTACCTTCCCTATGGTGAAGAAGAGCTACATGTCGTCTGCCAAAATGCGTGTGCTGAAGCCCAAGTTTGAGGAAGCCACCAAGCAGTATGACAAGCCAGAGGACCAGATGAAAAAGCAGCAGGAGATGATGTCACTCTACTCAAAGTACGGTGTTTCACCCCTATCCGGCTGTCTGCCCATGATTATCCAGATGCCTATCTGGTTGGCCATGTTCTTCTTCGTACCCAACGCCATCCAGCTGCGTGGCGAGTCGTTCTTGTGGATGAGCGACCTCTCAACCTACGACCCCATTGTGGAGTGGAGCAGCAATATTTGGGGCATCGGCGACCACCTGTCGCTGACCTGCATCTTGTTCTGTGCCGCCCAGATTATCTATACTTGGTTCTCTATGCAGCAGCAGAGAGACCAGATGGTAGGTGCTCAGGCTGAGCAGATGAAGATGATGCAGTGGATGATGTACATCATGCCCCTCATGTTCTTCTTCATCTTCAACGACTACAGTTCCGGTCTGAACTTCTACTACTTCATCTCATTGTTCATGTCAGCTGCCATTATGTGGACACTGCGTAAAACAACGGATGATGCCAAGTTGTTAGCCATATTGGAAGCCAACTATCAGGCAAACAAGAATAATCCCAAGAAACAAAGCGGACTGGCTGCTCGACTGGAAGCCCTGCAGAAGCAGGCCGACCAAATGCAACGTCAGCATAAAAAATAAGGTAAAAAGATGAAGATTGGATTTGATAACGACAAGTATCTCAGGATACAGTCAGAGCACATCCGTGAGCGAATAGCTCAATTTGACGGGAAGCTCTATCTTGAGTTGGGTGGAAAATTATTTGATGACCATCACGCCAGTCGTGTATTGCCTGGTTTCAAACCGGACTCGAAACTTAGGATGTTCGGACAATTGCGCGACCAACTGGAGATTGTCATTGTGGTCAGTGCCGAGGATATCGAAAAGAACAAGGTGCGTGCCGACCTTGGAATCACCTATGATGAGGATGTATTGCGCTTGCGTGACGAGTTTATGCAGCGTGACTTCATGGTAGGTTCCGTGGTCATTACCCATTACAACGGACAACGGGCAGCAGACCAGTTCCGTCACCGCTTGGAGCGTATGGGCATCAAATCATATATCCACTATCTGATAGACGGATATCCTCATAACGTGAAGCTGATTGCTTCCGATGAAGGTTTTGGGAAGAACGATTATGTGGAGACATCGCGCGAATTAGTGATTGTTACCGCTCCTGGTCCTGGTTCTGGCAAAATGGCTGTTTGCCTTTCACAACTCTACAATGAAAACAAGCGTGGCATCCGTGCGGGATATGCTAAATTCGAGACTTTCCCTGTATGGAACCTGCCCTTGAAGCATCCTGTTAACATAGCCTACGAAGCAGCTACTGCAGACTTGAACGATGTTAACATGATTGACCCGTTCCATCTGGAGGCATACGACAAGATTGCTATCAACTACAACCGTGACATCGAGATATTCCCTGTGCTCAATGCCTTGTTTGAAGGTATCTATGGAGAAAATCCCTATAAGTCACCTACCGACATGGGAGTCAATATGGTTGGTTTCTGCATCAGTGACGATGAGGCCTGCTGCAATGCCAGTCGTGACGAGATTATCCGCAGATATTATGATGCCACTAACAAGTTGGCAGATGGTGCAGACAATGAGAACGAAGTTCACAAGATACAACTGCTGTTCAACCAGGCTAAGATTACAACGGCTTATCGTCGCGTGACGGTGGCTGCTGCAGCTAAGCAGGAATTGACAGAGCACACTGCTGCAGCTATCGAACTTTCTGACGGCACCATTATCACGTCAAAGTCTAGTCCGCTGCTCGGCTGTTCTGCAGCATTGTTGCTTAACGCCACCAAACATCTGGCTGGTATTGACCATGAAGCCAAGCTCATCCCGCAGAGCATGATAGAGCCTATCCAGAAGACAAAGATAGAATACCTGGGAGGCAAAAATCCCCGTCTGCATACCGACGAAGTACTGGTTGCCCTCAGTGTTCTTTCCGAGAACGATGACCTTTGCCGGCGTGCCTTGGAGCAACTGCCTAAGCTGCGCGACTGCCAAGTACACTCAACGGTTATGCTCAGTGAAGTTGACCACAAGATTTTCAAGAAGCTGGGATGTGGGCTGACTTGCGACCCAGTAAGGAAGAAATAAGAGATAAGAAGTATTCTTATTGTACCTTTGTACCAATATAAAAAGTGATGAAAAGATTTTTAACCTTTGCTGCACTGGCTGTTATGATGCTAGGCAGCCTTCAAGCACAGACAACTGACGTGATTGGAAAACAGAACATCAAGCTCAAGAGCCGCATGATGACGCCTGAAGCTCTTTGGGCTATGGGGCGCATTGGTGCTACTGCTGTCTCGCCAGACGGACAAAAGGTGGTTTACCAAGTAGGTTACTATAGCGTCAAGCAAAACAAGAGCCATCAGGTGCTCTACGTGATGAATGCCGATGGCACGGGTCAGCAGCTGCTGACTACCAGTGCCAAGAGTGATAGCGACCCTTCATGGCTGGACAATGAAACCATCGCTTTCATTTCGGGTGGTGAGGTATGGAGCATGAAGGTCAATGGTACTGATCGCCATCAACTGTCAAAGACAGACGGAAAGGTGGAAGGTTACAAATTTTCACCCGACTTCAAGCAGGTTATCCTCATTCAGTCAATCCCCTTCAACGAAGTCATCCAAAAGAATCCTGACGACTTACCCAAAGCTACCGGTCGCCGTGTGACCGACCTGATGTATCGCCATTGGGATCACTATGTAGAAAGCATTCAGCACCCCTACCTTGCGAAAGCAGAAATGAGACATGAGAACCAAAGGTCGACGACCGAAGGGAAAGTCAAATTAGAAATCATCTCTCAGGACATGGTTGATATATTAGAAGGCGAGCCCTACGAGTGTCCTATGGAACCCTTCGGGGGTATTGAGCAATTGGCATGGAGTCCTGACTCAAAGACTATTGCATACACCTGTCGCAAAAAGGTGGGTGTCAACTATGCGACATCTACCGACTCTGATATCTATTTGTATGATATAAGTACACGTAAGACCAGGAATCTCTGCAAGCCAGAAGGCTATATTGCTCCGCAAAGTGATGCCTCGCACACCAAGGCCGATCAGGCTGTAAATAAGAATACGGCTTTAGAGAATCCCGGCTACGACCAAAATCCGCAGTTCTCGCCAGACGGAAAATATATAGCATGGCAGTCTATGGCTCGTGACGGCTATGAGGCTGACCTCAACCGCCTGTGTATCTATTCGTTGGAAAATGGTTTGAAGCGTTATCTCAATTGGAAGAGTGATGTGGAAGCTTTCTGTTGGGCACCAGGAGAAGTGAAAAGCGGAAAGAAAAAAGTGAAAAGTGTGAAGAGCACCGACCCGCAGTTCTATTTCCTGAGCGTTTGGCACGGCTGCTGCAATATGTATATGGCTAGCCAGAAAGATGAGATTACACAGCTCACAGAGACCTGGGATGACTGGACAAGTATCCAGATGGCTAACAACGGACAAAGCATCCTGGCCACCCGTCAGAGTCTGAGCACTCCTACGGACATCTATATGGTTACGCCACAGCTTAAAGCCAAGGGGAAAGAAGCCAAAGCCCAGATTACCCAGCTGACTTTTGAGAATAAGCACATTTTGGACCAGTTGACTTTTGGAAAGATGCAACAATACTGGGTTCCCACTACTGATGGTAAGAAGGAACTGGTATGGGTGATGCTACCTGCCAACTACGAAGAAGGCAAGAAGTACCCCACCCTGCTCTTCTGCGAAGGTGGACCTCAGAGTCCAGTATCACAATTCTGGAGCTACCGCTGGAACTTCCAGATGATGGCAGCCAATGGCTATGTTGTCGTTGCACCTAACCGTCACGGTCTGCCTGGCTTCGGACAAGAGTGGAAAGAGGAAATCAGCGGTGACTGGACGGGACAGTGTATGGATGACTATCTCTCAGCCATCGACTTTGCTGCCGACTCTCTGCCTTTCGTTGACAAGAATCGCTTGGGTGCCGTTGGTGCTTCGTTCGGTGGATTCAGTGTTTACTATCTCGCTGGCCATCACGACAAGCGTTTCAAGGCTTTCATTTCACACGATGGCGCTTTCAATCTGGAGTCCATGTACACAGATACCGAAGAAGTGTTCTTCTCAAACTGGGAATACGATGATGCCTATTGGAATAAGGACCGCACCGCCCGTGCTGCCAAGACCTACGAGAACTCACCCCACAAGTTTGTAGATAAATGGGACACTCCTATCCTCTGCATCCACGGTGAGAAGGACTATCGCATTGTATATAACCAAGGAATGGGAGCTTTCAATGCAGCTCGTCTGCGTGGTATTCCTGCAGAGCTACTTATCTTCCCTGACGAGAACCACTGGGTACTGAAACCTCAGAATGGTATTCTCTGGCAGCGAACCTTCTTCGACTGGCTCAACCGCTGGCTGAAGTAAATTTATTCCCAGCGTGGGAACATTATATTCCCAACGTGGGAACAAAACATTCCCAGTGTGGGAATAAAAAAAAGAGAAAGAATTAAAAAGAAAAGATAATGACACAAGCAATTCAAAAGACACTGAGAGACTCAGCAGCTATGCGCTGGACTGCACTACTGCTATTGGCTATGGCCATGTTCTGTTCATATATCTTTATGGACATTCTCTCACCCATCAAAGACCTCATGCAGGAAACCCGTGGTTGGGACTCTACCGCCTTCGGTACCATGCAGGGCTCGGAGGTATTCCTTAACGTATTCGTATTTTTCCTCATCTTCGCAGGTATCATCCTCGACAAGATGGGCGTCCGTTTCACGGCAGTCCTCTCCGCAGCTGTCATGCTCGTTGGTGCCTGCGTGAAATGGTATGCTGTCAGCGACGGCTTCATTGGCAGTAGCTTGGAGACATGGTTTAACAACAACCTCAACTACATCCCTGGCTTCGACGAACTAGGTGTTTCTCCATTCTACGAGGGCATGCCTGCCTCTGCCAAGTTTGCTGCCTGTGGCTTTATGATTTTCGGTTGTGGTTGTGAGATGGCTGGCATTACCGTGTCCAGAGGAATCGTGAAGTGGTTCAAGGGACGTGAAATGGCACTGGCAATGGGTTCCGAGATGGCATTGGCCCGACTGGGTGTTGCCACCTGTATGATTTTCTCGCCCTTCTTTGCCCGTCTGGGTGGCGAGGTCAGCGTAAGCCGTTCCGTAGCCTTTGGCGTTGTGCTGATGTGCATTGCCCTCATCATGACCATTGTCTATTTCTTCATGGATCAGAAACTTGACGCACAGACCGGTGAGGCTGAGGAGAAGGACGATCCCTTCAAGGTATCGGATATCGGCAAGATTCTCAGCGACAGTGGTTTCTGGATTGTAGCCCTGCTTTGCGTGCTTTACTATTCAGCCATCTTCCCCTTCCAGAAGTATGCTGTTAACATGTTACAGTGCAACCTGACGCTGACCCCTCCCGAGGCAGACTCTTTCTGGGCAAAGCCCGACGTAACCATCATTCAGTATGTCATCATGCTTATTGTTGCAGCCACTGGCTTTGCCTCTAACTTCCAGAAGAAAAGCGCCACGAAGTACGGTCTTCTGGCCATGTCCGTCATAGCACTTATCACCTATTGCTATATGGGCTTCATGCGCCAGTCGGCAGAGTCTATCTTTGCCGTGTTCCCTCTGTTGGCAGTGCTTATCACTCCTATTCTGGGAAGCTATCTCGACCATCACGGCAAGGCTGCTACCATGCTGGTATTGGGCTCACTGCTGCTCATCGGTTGTCACCTGACCTTCGCCTTCGTATTGCCCATGTTCAAGGGAAATGCTGTTGGAGGAATCATCATTGCCTATACCACCATCCTGGTTCTGGGAGCATCCTTCTCCTTAGTACCCGCTTCGTTGTGGCCCTCCGTTCCCAAGCTCGTTGATGCCAAGGTCATTGGTTCTGCCTATGCCCTGATATTCTGGATTCAGAACATTGGTCTGTGGCTGTTCCCCCTGCTCATCGGTAAGGTGCTTGACGCCACAAATCCTGGTGTCACCGACCCTACACAGTTTGACTATACCGCTCCGCTGGTCATGTTGGCCTCACTGGGTGTAGCAGCCCTCCTGCTCGGCTTGCTGCTGAAGGTTGTTGACAAGAAGAAAGGTATCGGATTGGAAGAGCCAAACATTAAGGCATAACATTATTAGCCTCGTTTGCCTCTTTTACCCTTTTGGCCTTTTTGGCTTTCTTAGCATCTTTGCGGCTTCTCAACTCGTCAATATAGCCCGCTGTCACAATACCTGACGGCAGGGCTATTATGGCTATACCCACCATCGAAGAGATGATGCTGATAACGCGTCCCACGTTTGATATCGGGTATAAATCTCCATAGCCTACCGTTGTTAGCGTGCAGGCAGCCCAGTAGAATGCATCGAAGAAGGAGGTGAAGAGGTACTGTCCCGTTTCCGGATTGACCTCCTCTTCGGCATTAAACATGATAAGTGCTGTAATGAAGATATAGAAAATTGCCAATGAAAATACAGTCCATAGTATCCGCCCTTGGCGTCGTACCACGGAAAGAATGATAACCAACGGCTCGTAGTATCGTACAACTTTGATAACCCTCAGCAGTCTGAGCAGTCGCGACACACGGACAACCTTGAAGGTGGAACTGAGCATATTGAAAGTCGGCAAGATAGACAACAAGTCAATAATAGCCATTGGCGTAAAGGGATAAAGCAAGAATGCCGTCATACGGTTGTGCTTTGACGACAAGTCTGCCGTCATCCATCTCAAGATGTAATCTATCATGTAGCATATTCCAGAGATGATGTCAAAATACCAGAAAAGCCTTTGGCGCTCCCTGAACATTAAAGGTATAATACCTATCACGATGGCTGACAGCATTATCCAGTCATAGATTCTCGAATACAAGTTGTCTTTCCTTGTATCTACCAGTTCCTTGATATGTTCCCTTATTGTCATAGTTATCGATTTTCAGTCTCTTTGTCACGTCGGAATTCTACGAATCCTACAATTTTCAGGGCAAAGATAGGAGTTTCTTTTCAAACTTCCAAATATATTCATCAAAAACTATCATGGATTATTGAAACGGACGACCAAGGGAAGATGGTCGCTGAAGCCACGCTGGTAGTGCAAGCCGTTGAAGGTGCGGAGAGGTTTCACTCCTCCGTTTTTCTTGTCTTCTTCCAACAGGAAGGGGGCATCGTTGACAGAGGTTTGTAGAACGAAATCAGTGAGTGCTGTACTTACCAATACGTGGTCAATGCTCTTCCACCGTCCTTCGTAGCGATAGGTGCCCTCTGCACCATGAGAGCCTTTGGCTTTGCTGGTGATGTTGTGCAATCCGTTTTCCTCCAAGAACAGAAGGGAGGGGCTGTTGGCATAGTCGTTGAAGTCGCCTGCCACGATGACTTTGGCACCTTGTGACAGCTGGCTGATGGTCTCGACAAGACGTTCCATCACGACACGACGGTTGGGACGTGTAGCTTTCTCACCTCCAAAACGACTGGGGGCATGAACCACGAAGACATGCAGCGTATCACCCTTCACCGTTTCACCCTGAACATAAAGGATGTCACGTGTGGGACGCATGCCTTCCAAAGGTTTGACATAGAGACAGTCATAGCAGATGGGACGGAAAGAAAAAGGCTGATAGAGCAGTGCCACATCAATGCCGCGAACATCGGGCGAGTTGGTCATCAGATAGTCGTAACCAGCATTACGCAACAGCGAGCGCCGGGTTAAATCGAAAAGGCACGAGTCGTTCTCCACCTCCACCAGAGCGACCAAATCGGGCACACCCTCTTGTTGACAGGAAAGAATAACCTGACCGATAGAGTTCAACTTGCGCCAATAGCGGGCCGGTGTCCACTGCCTTGGTCCGTCAGGCAACCACTCTGTGTCCTGTTTCAGGGAGTCGTGCTTACAGTCGAACATGTTCTCGCAGTTCAACTCAACCATTGTCAGCGACTGGGCGGACGCTGAATGAGTAATGAGTAATGAGAAATGAGTAATTATGATAACCATGCAAGCCCGATGTAGCAAGCAAAGCATGTAAGCACGATGTATTTGCAAGCACAGCCCGCAAGCCCTACGAAAAATACTGCCCAAAAGTGTAATCATAATTACTCATTACTAATTACTCATTAAACAATCTGTTTTTATATATTTTCCATCCCACAGAGGCCACAAAGATGCTCATCAGGGGAGAGAGATAGTTGAAGAAGCAATAAGGAAGATAAGTCAGCGTGGCAACGCCAAGTACCGTGCTCTGCGTCAATCCACAGGTGTTCCACGGAACAAGGACAGAGGTCACAGTAGCTCCGTCCTCACACGAACGGCTCAACAGGCGAGACTCATATCCCCGTTTGCGATACGTCTCCTTGAACATGGAGCTGGAGAGCATGATAGAGAGATACTGGTCGGCTGTGGCGATATTACAGAAGCAGGCCGTCCCCACCGTAGATGCCACAAGAGACACCGTACCATGTGCAAAGCGGAGGACGTGACGCATGAGGTCCTGCAACTGACCTGTGGCTGTGATGGCACCACCGAACGTCTGGGCACAGATAATAAGCCAGATGGTAGGCATCATGCCATTCATGCCACTGGTGTGAACCAATTCGTTGAGCATCGTATTGCCCGTCTCAATATCGTTACTGCCATAACAAACACGCATCATGCCTTCGTATAATCCTACGAACCCTGCATTGCCTGCTATGCCGGCAACCAGTTCGGGTTGTACCACTACTCCAACGATGACCGCCAGAAGGATAGCCATAAACAACACCACCATAGACGGCAAACGACGGGCTATCATGACTCCCGTCAACACTGGGACCAGCATCAGCCAGGGAGAAATGACAAAGGTGTGCTGTAATCCCTCCATGAACTCCGTCACATTGCCTTGTCCCGACACGTCCATCGTAAGACCCGCAATGAGAAAGATGACGGTGGATATGCAGAACGTAGGCACCGTGGTATAAAACATATAATGGATATGTGTGAAGAGAGGCGTTCCAGAGACGCTGGATGCCAACACGGTAGTATCGGAAAGCGGAGACAGTTTATCTCCAAAGTAAGCTCCTGTGATAATGGAGCCTGCTATCCAACCATCATCAAATCCGTGCGCCTTGCCAATGCCCATCAGTGCCACACCTATCGTAGCAACCGTAGTCCATGAAGAGCCTATCATCAGGCTGACCAATGCACACAGCACGCTACTGCTGACCAGGAAAACCTCAGGACGGATAATCTGCATACCATAGTAAATCATGGTAGGCACGATACCCGACACCATCCACGTGCCACCAATGGCGCCAATGAGCAGAAGGATAATGATGGCCGGCGTGCAACTGGCTATCTTTTCAGAAAATTCACGTTCCAGGTTCTCCCATTCCAAGCGTTTCGTAAAATGACCTACCAGCACGCTGACTGCCGAGGCTATCAACAGCGAAACCTGTGAGGCACCATCCAATGTTGCGTTACCGAAGACGGCAACGCAACACGTGATGAGTAGGATTAATACCAGAAATGGGATGAAGCTCACTTCTTACCTATAATAATATGATATGACTAGCAAACCTTCTCAAGGCGCTTCATCATGGCAAACATGAATACAGCGGCTATGAGACAGACGGCCAGGAATACGCTCCAGCAGATCCAAAGGGGAACAGCCCCCCACAACAAACCGCCAACAACCACCAACTGGTTGCCGATAGCCGTAGCAACAAACCAGCCGCCCATCATCATTCCCTTGTACTTGGGAGGAGCCACCTTCGACACAAACGAGATGCCCATAGGCGACAACAACAGCTCGCCAAAAGTCAATACAAGATAGACAGAGATAAGCAGGTTGGGCGTTACATCAGCCACATGGACAGCCACAGGATTTCCGTCAGGTCCCATCTCGGTCTGAGGCATGGGAAGTCCGAAAGAGCCAAAGGCCATCAGGGCATAAGCCACAGCAGCCACAATCATACCATAAGCAATCTTTCGAGGTGCAGAGGGTTCTTTACCCTTTGCTGCCAATGACCCAAAGATAGCCATTGACACCGGAGTGAGGGCTACCACATAGAAGGGGTTGAACTGCTGGAAGATAGGAGCGGAAACCGCCACTACCTTTTCGCCATCATACTCAAAGAAGAGGAAAGCCAAAGCAGCAGCTATCACGATGAGAGAGATGATTTTACCGTTACTTGTCTTCGACTGGAACAGCGAGAAACCCGCATAAACAATGAAGATTACCGCTACCAGATTCCACACATTAAAGCACATGGCCTGAACGCCAGAAGCACTGTTGGCAGTAAACTCATCGGCAAAATAGGTCAGCGAGAGTCCGTTCTGGTGGAAAGCCATCCAGAAG
This sequence comes from uncultured Prevotellaceae bacterium, assembly GCA_902770195.1. Lineage (GTDB taxonomy): Bacteria > Bacteroidota > Bacteroidia > Bacteroidales > Bacteroidaceae > Prevotella. The sequence goes on along the minus strand of CACXSA010000003.1, from coordinate 40,468 downwards.
AATATGACGACGGCAAACACGAGACAGAGTGCCACGATGCGCTGTTTTGTTTCCTCTTTGGAGAGTTCCTCAACAGGTGCAGCTTCAGCAGCCTTAGTCTTCTTACTGCCACCCTCGGTATGGCGGAAGGTGCTACGGAAAACGTAGTAGATAGCTATAGAAAGAATCAGCGATGCACAAGCTACAGCAAACGAGAAGTGATAGGCATCGTTGCTGGAATAGCCTAACGAGGTCTCAGCATACTCCTTAATCTTAATGGCGGCAGTAGGAGCAAACAAAGCACCAATATTAATAGCCATGTAGAATATGGAGAAGCCGGAATCGCGCTTGTCCTTATACTGAGGATCATTATACAAATCGCCCACCATCACTTGCAGGTTTCCCTTGAACAAGCCCGTGCCAAAGCCTATGAGCAACAGGGCAGCCAGCATTACTACGAGGGCTACGGTGTCGCCTCCCAGGGGGACAGACAACAGCAAATAGCCTGCAAACATAATGATGATGCCCGTTGTCACCATACGTCCAAAGCCGAATTTATCGGCCATGATGCCACCAATGAGTGGGAAGAAATAAACTAACATGAGGAACGCACTATAGATGGTGCCTGCCAGAGCAGGAGACAAACCATAGTTAGCTCTCAAAAACAATGCAAAGACGGCCAGCATGGTGTAGTACCCAAAACGCTCGCCAGTATTGGCCAATGCCAACGCAAAAAGTCCTTTCGGTTGATTTTCAAACATAATAATAATTATTTAATTTTAGGATTTTTCGTCTTAACGATATCAAACAGATAGGTAGCCTTGATGACAATCTGTCCGAAGTTAGAACGCCCGAAGAAATCGCTCTTCGAGTTCTTAAAGATATCTCCCAAGCCATAATAGTAACGGCCTTCCACGATAAAATGCCCCACTTTGGGATGTGAGAATTCAAGTCCGCCTCCAAAGACTATTCCGTAGTCAAACTTACGCTCTACGGACATTGTATCCTGTGCCACGACCTTAGAGGATCGTGTAGTCTGAGTGGGCTTTCCCTGCTCTACATTCGTATTCGTTGACTCGCTGAGGAAGAAACCCATTTGCGGACCTAACTGAACGAAGCCTTGCAAACCCTTACGCTCACGTCCCCACCCTAATCGTGCCATCAGCGGAAATTGCACATAGGTCATCTTACGCTCATAGGACAGGGGATTAGCTTTCGCCTCGTCACCAACATAAAATACGGGCTGGTTGTCCATGTCCATGATGTTTTCTTTCCATCCTGTCTGGGCAAAGTTCAACTCGGCCACAATGGCACAGATGCTCTTGAAGTATTTTTCGCAGGTATAGCGAACGGTCAGACCACCCGTCATACCACCCAACTTGTTCTGAGGAACCTCAGGTACAAAACCGATGCTACTTATCATATAGCCGGCATTGACTCCTACAGCAAAGTCGGTACGATACTCACCCACCTGAGCATGAGAGATGAGAAAAGAGAAATGAGAAATGAAAAATAAAATATAAAACCGCTTCATCTTCATTCCTTAATAATTGATGGTTTCCACCTTGTTTTCCGGTGTATAGTGTACAAACATGACGGCCCTGTTCTGCAACCCGCCATTTCCTATGCGTTCAAACCGAAGGGGATTCTGCAAGGGAGTATAGCCTACCATGCCTGCGGCACCCGTGAAATGATCGCCATACATGTGGAGTCCCTTCAGCATGAAGAAAGCATGGTCGAATCCTATCACGGCATAACGCTGGTTGTAATGCTGCATGTCCTGATGGAAATTCCAACGATATTTCAGCTTGATGCGGTCAGACCTGGACGAGAAAGGATTCATGTAATAGGTAGAAGGGACATAGACATCAAACTTGTAGAAATTATCCAAATGCTGACGGTTGTACATCAGCCATTCCGTATATCCAAACATAGAAACCAGCATGCCCGGCATGTTCATCACCAAGCCATTCAGCTTGGCAAAGGCTACATTCAACTCTTGTGAACGACTTGTATTCAAAATAACCACATTACGCTGACTCATAGAGAATGCCTTCTTAAACATGGCTTCGCTGGAGCGTAGGTTGGTGATGCTATACTGAATACCGTTCTGCTCCAATTTTCTGCGAAGGGCAGTCGTAAAGCTACCCTTCGTACTGGTAGAATCATTACAATCAATCAGCACGGGGTGACAATCCTTGAAACGCTCGTAGAAACGCTGCACGTAAGCCTCGTTCAACTGGTTCTGATTCTGCTGAGCCTGAAACAGGTTGTAGTTATTATATATCTCCTGGGAATAAGTTGTGAAAGGAACAAACAACTTGATGTTGCGAGACATCACATAATCGCCTAACGACTTCAGTTGCTTGGTATAATAAGGACCGATGATAAGGTCGCAATTGGCAACATGAGGGTCAGACAACACCTGCGACATATTGCTGCTTTCAGTAATGTTCCAAGCACGGACATCGGTAGAAATGCCAAGGGCTTTCAGACTATCGCATGCCATCAGCACACCGCGATAGTATTCCAGCATGCGCTTGCCGTCAGCATTCTTATCGTTCAGAGGCAGCATCACGCCCACCCTGATTTCGCGCTGGCGCAAGTCCTTGCCGACAGGGGCGGCTGGCTGAGCAGGTTGGCTGGCTGTACTTGCCGGACTGGCCGTACTAGTATTCGACGGATAGGGAATCTTAATGAAGTCACCCTTCTTAAGCTCATAGCCAGGAGTATTCATTTCCGGATTCGCCTTAATCAATTCCTCTACGGTAATACCATTTTCGCGGGCTATTCCAAAAATGGTCTCTTTTCGTTTCACTTGGTGCATCTCCTTGTAGTTCTGCACCTGTGCCATCATTGTCTCCACATTCATGGAAAACAATGTTAACAATAGGAAATATCTGAATAATCTTTTCATTGACATCTTAAATTTTCTGTTTTGCGCTACAAAATTACATAAAAAAATGCGGAAGTTCTACTTTTTTCAGTAATTTTGCAAAAATATTCGCATATCACCATGTATTTAAGGAAAGTATCATGCATTTTGACCATGCTTTGCACAGCCCTCATGGCTTTTGCAGAGGTAGAAATAAAGGTCACCTACACAGATGAGACAGGAACGGAGGTTACAACGACTGAGAGTTTTTCATCAGAAGCGCCGCTGCCTGCCCATATCTCTTCCAATGCTACGGAGCTCTACGAAGGAGCCTCTGTTGAGTGGCACATCCGCAACCTGTCGTCAGGAACCAGTGTCACTCGCTACGACGAGGAGACATCATTTACATTTACCGAGGCGGGAATCAATACGGTATCTCTCATCGTACGGCAGAACAACGAGATGGTTGACTCTACGCACATAGACATCACCATTACCGAGAGCCATCTGGAAATGCCCAACGCCTTTTCGCCCAACAACGACGGGCATAACGATTTCTACGGGGCAAAGGGCGCCTGCCATCCGGAGGCCAGCGGGCATTATAAGAGTATCGTAGAGTTTCATGCCTATATCTTCAACCGCTACGGTCAGAAGCTTTACGACTGGACAGACATCACCCAGGGATGGGATGGCACCTACAAAGGTCGTCCTGTCAAAGACGGCACCTATTTCGTTTATGTGAAAGCCCGTGGTGCTGACGGTGTGGAGTATAATATCCGCAAGGACGTCAATCTGATACGCAGTTATAACCTAGTATCCGAGACCAACAACGATAATAATGAATAGCGACAACAAAATTAATATTTGGGGAGCTCGCGTCCATAACCTCAAGAACATAGACGTAGAGATTCCCCGAGACTCCTTGACCGTTATCACCGGACTGAGCGGCAGTGGCAAGTCGTCATTGGCCTTTGACACCATCTTTGCTGAAGGGCAGCGGCGCTACATAGAAACGTTCTCAGCCTATGCCCGCAACTTCCTGGGTGGAATGGAGCGCCCTGATGTCGATAAAATCACGGGACTCTCGCCCGTCATCAGCATCGAGCAGAAGACTACCAACAAGAATCCCCGATCGACCGTAGGCACCACTACGGAGGTGTATGACTTCCTTCGCCTACTCTTTGCGCGTGCCGGAAAGGCTTACAGCTACGAGACCGGCGAGCCTATGGTGAAATATACCGAAGAGAAGGTGATTGAGATGATTATCCAAAACTATGCCGGTCGCCGCATACTTATCCTTGCTCCATTGGTACGCTCCCGCAAAGGTCATTATCGCGAGCTCTTTGAGGGTCTGCGGCGGAAAGGCTACCTCCATGTGCGTGTTGACGGTGATCTGACAGAGATTACCCAGGGCATGAAGGTGGACCGCTACAAGAATCATGACATCGAAGTGGTCATAGACCGGTTAATGGTTAAGGATGAAGGGTTAATGGTTGGAGTCGAGCGGTTGAAGAAGTCGGTTCAGATGGCCATGAAACAAGGCGAGGGCCGTATGATGATTATGGACTATGAAACAGGCAGTGTGAAGCATTTCTCCAAACAGCTGATGTGCCCCACGACGGGCATTTCCTATAGTGAGCCGGCTCCAAACACGTTTTCGTTCAACTCGCCCCAGGGTGCCTGTCCACGATGCAAGGGTTTGGGATATATCAACGAAATCGACCTTAACAAGGTTATTCCCAATCGCAAGCACACCATCCACGAGGGAGGCATCCTGCCGTTGGGAAAGTATAAGAACCAGATGATTTTCTGGCAGATTGATGCCATCCTCCACAAGTACAGCTGTGACCTGAAGACCCGTATCGAGGACATTCCCGACGAGGCCCTCAACGAGATTCTCTACGGTTCGCTGGAGACGGTGCGCATCGACAAGGAGCTGGTGCACACGTCCAGCGACTACTTTGTCGATTTCGACGGCGTGGTGAAATACCTTCGCTCCGTGATGGAGAACGACGACAGCGCCGGCGGCCAGAAGTGGGCCGACCAGTTCCTGGCCGAATGTACCTGTCCGGAGTGTCACGGCCAGCGGCTGAACCGCGAGGCATTATCCTATAAAGTAGGCGACAAGAATATCAGCGAACTGGCCAATATGGACATCTCCGAGCTGCGCCAGTGGCTGGACGACGTGGAGCCAACGCTTGACCATCAGCAGCAACAGATTGCCGCAGAGATTCTGAAGGAGATACGCACCCGCCTGGACTTCCTCCTGGAGGTGGGTCTGGACTATCTGGCACTGAACCGCCAGTCGGCCAGTCTGTCGGGTGGTGAGAGCCAGCGCATCCGTCTGGCCACACAGATTGGTTCGCAGCTGGTCAATGTGCTGTACATCCTGGATGAGCCCAGCATCGGACTGCATCAGCGCGACAACGACCGGCTTATCCGTTCGCTGAAGGATTTGCGCGACCTGGGCAACACCGTCATCGTGGTGGAGCACGACCGCGACATGATGCTGGCTGCCGACTACATCGTCGATATCGGGCCGCGTGCCGGTCGCAAGGGTGGCGAGGTGGTTTTCCAAGGCACGACAGCCGAGATGCTGAAGCAACAGACCATCACCGCCCAGTACCTCAGCGGGCAGATGAGCATTCCCCTGCCCGCCCATCGTCGCGAGGGCAACGGCCACAGCCTCGTGCTCCGTGGGTGTCGCGGCAACAACCTGAAGAACATCACCGTGGAATTTCCACTGGGAAAATTAATCCTCGTCACGGGTGTCAGCGGCTCGGGCAAATCGACGCTTATCAACGAGACGCTCTACCCCATCCTCTCCCGCCACTTCTACCGTTCATTGCAGCAGCCCATGCCCTACGACAGCATCGAGGGCCTGGAATATATAGATAAGGTGGTGAATGTCGATCAGGCCCCCATCGGTCGCACCCCGCGATCGAATCCCGCCACCTACACCGGCGTGTTCTCGGACATCCGCTCGCTGTTCGTCAACCTGCCCGAGGCGCAGATTCGCGGCTACAAGCCGGGGCGTTTCTCGTTCAACGTGAAGGGCGGTCGCTGCGAGACGTGCGGCGGCAATGGCTACAAGACCATCGAGATGAACTTCCTGCCCGACATCCAGGTGCCCTGCGAGGAGTGTCACGGCAAGCGCTATAACCGCGAGACGCTGGAAGTCAGGTTCAAGGGCAAGTCGATTGCCGACGTGCTCGACATGACCATAAACCAGGCCGTGGAGTTCTTCGAAAACGTGCCCGACATCCTGCGCAAAATCAAGACCATCCAGGACGTCGGACTGGGCTACATCAAGCTGGGACAGTCGTCAACGACGCTCAGCGGCGGTGAGAGCCAGCGTGTAAAACTGGCCACCGAACTGTCGAAGAAGGACACGGGCAAGACGCTCTACATCCTGGACGAGCCCACCACGGGACTGCACTTCGAGGACATCCGCATACTGATGGACGTGCTGCAGCGGCTGGTGGATCGTGGCAACACGGTCATCGTCATCGAGCACAACCTGGATGTCATCAAACTGGCCGACTGGATTATCGACATGGGACCGGAAGGCGGGCGCAACGGCGGAACGGTGCTCACCACGGGCACTCCCGAAGAGGTGGCCAAGAGCCGGAAGGGCTTCACGCCGCAGTTCCTCAAGGACGAGCTGAAGCGGAGCAAGTGAGAATTAGACATAGACAAAAACAAGGATATATTATTGTAAAAGGATAACAACATGAACAAGACCATCATCCTGCTGTCAATGCTGTGCCTGTGCGGCCACATGGCAGCCCAGGAACAACATCACGCCGACGACTCGACCGACGTGTTCTTCCGCCACATGCAACTGAACGAACTGGTGGTGACGGGCGTCACGGGCGACACCAAGCTGAAGCACTCGACGGCGCCCATCAGCCTGGTGCGACCGCAAGAGCTGCGCGCCACGTCGGCTACCAACATCATTGACGCCATAGCCCACCAGCCGGGCATGGCACAGCTGACCACGGGCAGCGGCATCTCGAAGCCCATCATCCGCGGACTGGGCTACAACCGCGTCGTCGTCATGAGCGACGGCGTCAGACAGGAGGGTCAGCAGTGGGGCGACGAGCACGGCGTGGAGGTGGATGGCAACGGCATCCACTCGGTCGAGATACTGAAGGGTCCTGCCTCGCTGATGTACGGGTCGGACGCCATGGCGGGCGTCGTCATCCTGCACGCCCAGCCGGTGATGGCCCTGGGCACCATGCGCGCCAGTGCCGCCACCGAGTATCAGACCAACAACGGGCTCTTCGGCTACACCCTCTCCATGGCGGGCAACCAGCAGGGTCTGGTGTGGGACGGTCGTTTCAGCCAGAAGATGGCGCACGCCTATAAGAACCGGTACGACGGCTACGTGCCGGGCTCGCAGTTCCGTGAGCGCTCGGGCCGCCTGATGCTGGGCGTGAACCGGCAGTGGGGCCACTCGCACGTGACGGGGTCCATCTACCACCTGACGCCCAGCATTGTGGAGGGTGAGCGTGACGAACAGACCGGCGAACTGGTCCCCAACAGCGACGACGTGAAGACCTACGGCAAGGCGCTGCCCTTCCAGCAGGTGAAGCACTACAAGGTGGTGTGGGACAATGCGCTGAACCTCGCGTCGGGCTACCTCAAGGCCATCGTGGGATACCAGCAGAACGTGCGCCGCGAGTATGAGGAGGACTACGACGAGCCCGGCCTGCAACTGAAGCTGCACACGGTGACCTACGACCTGCGATACCTGACCCACGAGCACCGGGGATGGCGGTGGACGGCGGGCATGAACGGCATGTACCAACAGTCGCGCAACCACGGCGACGAGTACCTGATTCCCGACTACCGGCTGTTCGACTTCGGCCTCTATGCCACCGTCAGCAAGACGCTGGGACGCTGGACCCTGAACGGCGGCGTGCGCTACGACCACCGCCACGTGAAGAGCGACGAGCTGGAGGACGACGGCGTGCTGCGCTTCCACGACTTCAGCCGCAACTTCAACGGCGTGACGGGCAGCGTCGGTGCCATCTGCAACCTCAGCGACCACCTGAACCTAAGAATGAACATAGCCCGCGGATTCCGCACACCGAACATCAGCGAGATGGCATCGAACGGCGTACACGAGGGCTCACAGCGCTACGAGCGCGGCAACCAGCAGCTGAAGGCGGAATACAGCCTGCAGGCCGACCTGGGGCTGGACTTCACCTCGCGCTACGTCAGTGCCCAGGTGGCGCTGTTTGCCAACCGCATTGACAACTACATCTACCTGGAGCGCGACCTGGTGACGCCCGACCCCGACTACCAGACCTACGCCTACACCCAGGGCGACGCCCGACTGCTGGGCTTCGAGGCTGGCGTCGATGTCCACCCCATCCACTCGCTGCACCTGGCCAACACCTTCTCGTATGTCGATGCGCGACTGCTGCACCAGACCGACGACGCCCGCTACCTGCCCTTCACCCCCGCGCCCCGCTGGACCTCTGAGCTGAAGTGGGAGCTGGCACACCACGCCCATGCCACCGTGGGCCACCACCACACCGACCACCACGGCGCACCGCACAGCCACACCACCGGCTTCCGCCTGAACAACGCCTTCGTGGCAGCCAACATCGAGTGCTACCTGGCACAGAACCACATACACAGCGCCAACGACACCGAGACGCGCACGCCCAGCTACACCCTGCTGAACCTCACGGCAGGCACCGACATCATGGTCAGCGGGCGCAAGGTGGCCGAACTCTACGTCGTGGCCAACAACCTGCTGGACCGCGCCTACCAGAGCCACCTGTCGCGACTGAAGTACCTGGACCAGAACCCCGTCACCGGTCGCCAGGGTGTCTATAACATGGGCCGCAACGTCACCTTCAAACTAGTCGTACCCCTCGAACTATAAAAAAAAGGAGCATCCAGATTTACGAGTCCCTGCGGTTTATCTTGCCGTAGGGCACGTCACCGAGTGCCTGTCCAGCTGTGTACTCGAATTTTAGGCACGGATGTACACGGGGACTCGAATTTTTAGGCACGGATGGCCACGGAATAATATTTTTTTGCGCTGATGTTATTTTTGGCACGGATGGACACGGATGGACACGGAATAATATTTTTGGCGCGGATGATTTTAAAAGTCCGTGTCCATCCGTGTCCATCCGTGCCTAAATAAAAAAAATCCGTGCCTAATAAAAAAAACAGGGAGCGCCGTGCTCCCCGTTCCGTTTATATTACCATCCGCGACTTAGAATTCGTCACCCCCTTCAGTGCCGCCGCTTCCGCCACCGGAGTCGTCTCCCCCGCCGTTATCGCCGGAGTTATCACCACCGCCACTTGGAGGCGTGTCCGTTCCCGGCGTGTCGGTTCCGGGGTTGTCCGTGCCGCCGCCACTTGGCGTATCAGGCGTCGTCGGTGTTGCTCTTGCGGTCCAGCATGTCCTGATAAATCTTCAGCGTACCGTTCCACTTCTTGATGAATGCCTCGTAAGGTGCGGGGTCGTCAGCAGTCTTGGTGAAGGCCTCGATGAGGTAGGTCAGCTCGTCGTACAGCCCGTCGGTATCCTTGCGAGCCTTACGCAGAGCGCCCGTCACCTTCTCGCTCTCCTCCGTGCCCTGTTCCAGACGGTAGGACTTCGCCTCCTGATGTGCCTCGACCATCGTCTGATAGAGAGGCATCACGCCCAGCGTCTGCAGGGCCGACTGCATATCACTGGCCGACAGGTCGGTGATGAGGTTGTCCAGCTGTCCGCTTTCCTCGTCCACCTGTGCCGAGGTGTTCACCTTGTACAGGTCGAACACCTTCTTCAGCATGTTAGCAGAAGGCTCCATCGCTGCTATGCCGCTGCCCGCCCATGCCTTGATGACGGCATGCACGCGCCCGTAGAAGTTGTCGCGCAGTTTGTCCGCCGCATCGCGAAGGGCAATGATTTCGCTGGCGCGGGCTATCATGTAGTAACGGTCCTCCTCCGCGAAGGCGGTGCGCAACTGGCTCAGCAGCGCCATAATCTTTGCCGCCGTAAAGCCGGCTTCCGTCAATACGGTGATAAACACATCCATGAACTCATAATGCTGTGCATTTGTGAGACTTCTTTTGCTAGGTCTTAAAAACTGTGCCATTTTTTTAGTAGTTTAAGTTTATAATAGGTTTTATATTTTGCCCAAGGCTGGGCATTTTTCCAATCATTGATTCTGCATTTGCCCAAGGCTGGGCATTCTTCAAATCGTTGATTCAGCGCTTGCCCAAGGCTGGGCATTCTTCAAATCGTTGATTCGGCGTTTGCCCAAGGCTGGGCATTATTCAAATCGTTGATTCTGCATTTGCCCAAGGCTGGGCATTCTTCAAATCATTGATTCAGCGTTTGCCCAAGGCCGGGCATTCTTCAAATCGTTGATTCGGCGTTTGCCCAAACTCGGGGAGGCATTTTCCCGTTGGAAATCCCGCCCCGCACCCTTCCGGCGGAGGCCGCTCGCTGTTTTTGGCGTTTGACATGTTCTTCATCGCTTCTTCTTTCTTGTTATTAATATTGGTTTGAACGCAAAATTACAAAAAATTCCACAAACACGTCCAAACACCTGCCGATTTTATAATTTTTTTACACAAAACCTTTAATCATCGTGTACACAAAAGGAACCCCTTCTGTGTACATAACCACCAGAGCCAATGCCTGCACCACTCCGTGCAAGTGCGCCTAGTTTTTGTAACTATCATTTGGAGATAAGAGAATAAGTTGGTATCTTTGCAACAAAACAAATGGATATATGAACAAGGGATGTCAAACACGACGCATGTTCGGACATGACTATGCAGTACGGGGAACCTACGAGGTGACTATTGCTGTGGCCGGCAGGCAACCCGTATCGCTACATGATGCGGCGCGAATATCCCGACCTTTTCCAGCGAGCCTTGTGCATCACCATAGACGGTGTGCGCCGTCAGCCACACGACGGACGTGGGGGTACACGGCTTACGCCATGTACACGGAGGCGGATAGGAACGAGGACACCGGGGCGGATAGGAACGAGGAAATAGAAGAGGGCGCATCCCTATACAAGATGCGCCCTCTTTGTTTTTGATGAATATTTCTGATTACATCACCGATTTCGATACGGAGAACAGGTAGTCGTAGAGACATGAGCAGATGCCGAAAAGCACGATGCCCGCCGTGCAGAGCGCCAGCGCCACACGGGTGAAGAGCTCGGTGCGGAAGGTGGGCAGCGGTGTGTCGGTCTGCTTGATGTACATGGCTTTCACGATGAGCAGGTAGTAGTAAAGGCTGACTACCGTGTTGATCAATGCGATGAACACCACGAAATATGCCCAGAACGAACCCTGCTGGGCGGCTGCCATGAACACGAAGAACTTCGAGAACATACCGGCGAACGGCGGGATGCCGGCCAGTGAGAACAGCGCCAAGGTCATGAGGAATGCCAGCTTCGGGTTGGTCTGATAGAGTCCGTCGTAAGCCCTCATAGAGGTGAGGGATTGACCATTGACCATTGAACATTGACCATTATTCTCAACCGCAGAGATAACGGTGAACACGGCCATGTTGGCCACTACATATACCAGGACGTAATACATCAGCGAAGCCATGCCCATCTGCGAGCCGCCTATCACTGCCAGCATGATGTAGCCTGCCTGCGAGATAGAGCTGAAGGCCATGAAGCGCTTCAACTCCGACTGGCGGATGGCGAAGAGGTTGGCAATGGTGATGCTGAGCACGATGACGATGTAGAGCAGGTACTCCCAGTATTCAATCAGCGGTGCAAAGGCGTGCATGAGGATGAACATCAGCGCAAAGGCTGCCGCACCCTTGGAGACTACGCTCAGGTAACCGGTGACGGGCGTCGGAGCACCCTCATAGGTGTCGGCCGTCCAGAAATGGAAAGGTACGAGTGACAGCTTGAAGCCCAGTCCGCTGAAGAAGAACACGAGTCCCATCAGCAGCATCGGCAACTGGCTCTTGTACTGAGCCATATATGCAATGCGATTGGCGATATCATCGAAATAAAGTGTACCCGTTGAACCATATACAAACGAGAGGCCGTAAAGCATGACGCCGCTCGAGAACGTGGCGGTCAGGATGTACTTGGCAGCACCCTCGGCACTGTTCTTCTTCCACTTATCCATAGCCACGAGACAGGCCATAGGTACTGACGCGGTCTCCAGTCCGAGGAAGAACAGCAGGAAGTTGCCGCTTGACATCATGATGAACATACCCAGCAGCGTGGAGATGACCAGCAGGTAGAACTCGCCCACGTGCTTGCTGCCCTCATTCTTCAGCCAAGGCTCGGCCATAATCAGCACAATAACCGTACCGATGCTCAGGATAATCTTCATGACATTGGCTGCCTGCGTGGCGACATACATGCCACCGAATGCTGACGACGGCTCAGACAGCAAGGCTATCTGGAAAGGCAGCACCAGCATCAGGGCAACGGTCACGCCAGACAGCACGTCGTGCTTCTTCTCGCTACGATGCATGATGAAGTCTATTGCAAATACAACTAACAATATGAGCACGAGATAAAACTCAGGCATCATACGTAAAAATTGTCCGTAATTCATATCTATTCTATTTAATGAGTAATGAGCAATTAGTAATGAGTAATTATGATTACACCTGCAGCTGAAAACTGCTGGGTGTTGTCACGATGGCTTGAAACGCTTAATCTAATCATAATTACTAATTACTCATTACTAATTACTAATTATATTATGTTCGCTAAAATTGGTCCGACAGCATCGCTGATGACATTGCTTGCCCAAAGTGGGAACAGGCCGAGACCTGCCACACAGGCAATCAGACAGATGACGGCAACGCGCTCGTCCCATGTCGCATCGGTCAATTCCAGATAATGAGGATTCTTCACCTCGCCATAAAGAATCTTGCCGACAACACGAAGGATATAGACTGCCGTCACAACAATCGACGTACAGGCAATGATGGTGGCCACACGGTGGAACGTATCGCCATTCTCAAACGAACCCACGAAGATGGTCATCTCAGCAATGAAGCCCGAGAAGCCCGGCAGGCCGAGGTTGGCCAAACCAGCTACGACGTAACCCACGGCGAGGAACGGCATGATCTTCATCAGACCGTCCAGGTAGCGGATGTCACGGGTGTGGGTACGACCATAAATCATACCGATGAGGGCGAAGAAGAGGGCGGTCATCAAGCCGTGTGACAACATCTGCAGGATAGCACCGGTGCAAGAGGTCTTGGTCATCATCAGCAGGGCGAAGAGCACCAGACCGCAGTGTGACACGGACGAGTAGGCATTGATGTACTTCAGGTCGGTCTGCACACAGGCCGAGAAGGCGCCATAGACTACCGAGATGGTGGTGAGGATAAGGAATATCCACGCCAGCTCATTGGCTGCATCGGGCAACAGATACATAGCCACGCGGAAGCAGCCGTAGCCTCCCAGCTTCATCAGCACACCGGCATGGAGCATAGAGACAGCCGTGGGGGCTGAAGCATGACCGTCGGGTGACCATGTGTGGAAGGGGAACAAAGCGCCCAGCACACCGAAGCCGATGAAGATGAAGGGGAAGAACATCTTCTGGATGTCAACGGGAATATTGTGCATGGCTGCAATCTCGTTGACGTTCATCGTGGTGGCTCCGCTGAAGTAGTAGATGCCCAGCAGACCGATGATGAGCAGGGCGGAACCTCCCATCAGCATCAGCGTCAGCTTCATGGCAGCATACTCCTTGTTGCCGGAACCCCATACTCCAATCAGCAGGTACATGGGAATCAGCGCTACCTCGTAGAACATGAACATGGTGAACATATCGGTGCAGATGAAGAAGCCATAGACACCCGTAGAAAGCAGGGTGAACCAGAGGAAATATTCCTTGGTCATGGGTTTCAGCTGCCAAGAGGCAAAGGTACCCGTGAAGACGATGATGCTCGACAGGAGCAGCATCACCACAGAAATACCATCGACACCAACAGAATAGGCGATATTTAGAGGCTTGAACCAAGGCGTAGAAGCCGTCAACAGCATCACGTCGGTATTACCTGCTGCACGCTGCTGAACGAAATAAATGGTCAGCCATACGGACAGGGCCAGCAAGCACGAGGCACCAGCCACCATCACACCACGCACCTGATTGAGGCTCTTGGCCAGCCAAAGGCCAACGAGCATCAGGGCGGGGATTACTACGAATAATGTTAATATACTCATAATTGTACTTTCGATTTATATTGCAAGCAGAATTAACGTTAATGCCACCGTACCTGTCAGGAACCAGACGGCATACTGACGGACATCGCCACTCTGCCAGGGACGCAAGCTCTCGCCGGCCTCGTTGGCACCCCATGCCATGAAGTTGAACGTGCCGTCAACGACGTGACGGTCGAACCAGGCAATAGGTGTGGAGATGCAGCGGAAGATGATGCGGTGCGTGACATACTGCCAGATCTCATCCTGATAGAAACGCTTGTAGGCTGCACGGTGCAACTTGGGGAACGTCTTGTACAGGCGGTCGGCAATGGGCTGGCTCTCACCTTTATATATATAGGTAGCCAGACAGATGCTCAGAATGGCAATAATGGTAGAGGTAGCAGCAATCTGCGTGTCGAAGTGGATGGTGTAGTCGGTACCCGCAGCAGATACATACGAACCAAAGGAACCACCCCACCCTGCAAAACCTGCAATAGTGGTATAGATACCTACACCCATCGTAATGACGCAGAGCACAATGAGCGGAATGGTCATCGTAGCAGGAGCCTCATGAGGAGTATGGTGCTCGTGGGCCTCAACGTTCTCTGTTCCCCAGAAGATGCCATAGTACAGGCGGAACATGTAGAAGGCGGTCATAGCGGCAATACCCGTCATGATCCATCCTACCACAGGACTGTAGGCAAAGCAGGCAGTGATAATCTCATCCTTCGAGCTGAAGCCCGAGAAGAAGGGAATACCTGCGATGGCGAAGCACGAAATGAGGAAGGTGATGTTCGTAATCGGCATATACTTGCGCAAGCCACCCATCATAGCCATCTCGTTAGAGTGGACGGCATGGATGATGCAACCGGCACCGAGGAACAGACAAGCCTTGAACATAGCGTGGGTGAACAAGTGGAACATACCAGCCATGAAACCGAGCTGTGCATGATTGTCGAGAACACCGTGATGACCTGGCAGCGAAACGCCCAGTGCCACCATCATGAAGGCAATCTGTGAGATGGTAGAGAAGGCCAGCACACGCTTGATGTCGCTCTGGGCACAAGCCACGGCTGCGGCATAGAAAGCGGTGAAGACACCCACCCAGACCACAATGCTCATCTGAGGCTGGGCGTACTCAACCCAGAGGGGGAACATACGGGCAATCTGGAACACACCGGCTACCACCATCGTAGCAGCGTGGATGAGTGCAGAAACAGGTGTAGGACCCTCCATGGCATCGGGCAGCCAGATGTGCAACGGGAACATGGCACTCTTACCGGCACCACCGATGAACATCAGCACCAACGCAGTAGGCAGGATGAATGCACCGGCAGCCATTGCCTTGGCAGCATTGCCGGCAATGAACGGAGTAGTACCCTCGCCCATCACGATGTCGCCAGCAAACGAGAAACTGAACGAATCAGTGTAGTAGCCAAACAACAGAATACCAATAAGGAAGAACATATCAGCAAAGCGCGTCACGATGAACGCCTTCTTAGAGGCGGCAATGGCGGGCTTCAACGGATAGTAGAATCCAATCAGCAGGTATGATGATACACCCACCAGTTCCCAGAACGTGTACATCTGGAAGATATTGGTGGCAACAACCAGTCCGAGCATCGACATGGTGAACAGGCTCAGGAATGCGTAGTAACGCTGGAAGCCCTTCTCACCGTGCATGTAGCCGAAGGAGTAGATATGTACCATCAGCGAAACTGTCGAGATGACTATCAGCATCATCACCGAGATAGGATCCAGCAGGATACCCATGTCGAAATGCAGATTGCCCAAGGGCAGCCACGTGAAGTTATAGGGAACAATGGTGGCGTATGTGCCGTCAGCCAAACGGTCTGCACCAAAATAGGCAAAAGCCGTTAGGTAAGAGAGCACGGTAACCAGTCCCAAAGAGGTTGTTCCAATAAGACCAGCTGTCTTATGCGACATCTTCATGCCAGCCAACGCAAGAATCACGAAGGAAAGCGCAGGCAGCAGAAGAATCAGAAATGAATAACTATATATTTCCATAATTTCTCACTTTTACTTTTTACCTTAGCTTACCATTTCATATTCTTAATACTGTCAACGCTATCGCTCTTGAAGTTGCGATAAACATTGATGATAATTGCAATGGCCACTGCCGACTCTGCTGCAGAGACTCCGATGGAGAAAAGGGTCATGAACATACCCTCCATAGAGCCTGGGAACAGCAAACGGTTAAAGGCAGCAAAATTGATGTCAACGGCATTCAGAATCAACTCCACAGAGATGAGCATGGCAATCAAGTTGCGACGGGTAATAAAGCCGAACACACCAATGAAGAACAATAGTGCACTAAGCACGAAATAACATTCTACAGGTACCATACGCTTATTCCTCCTTTTCTTTACGTGCAACAACCAAACCACCAATAATACAAGCCAACAAGAACAGGGATATAAACTCGAAAGGAAGTACATACTGATACTTGTCAGCACCCACAAGAGCCATACCAATAGATTTCATTGGCACTTCAGCATTGGGAACGGCCATAGCAGCATACAAGAACTGATTCTTAATCAATACCAAGATAACTGTGGCACAGCCAATGATAGTAAGTAATCCGCCCCACAGGACACGACTACCCTTCATACGCTCGGTCAAGCCTTGTAAGGTACGCTTGTTTACCAACTGGATGGCGAATACATAAATCATCGTTACACCACCAGCATAGACAGATATCTGGGCAGCACCCAGATAGGTATAATCAAGCAGGAAATAAAGACCTGCCACACCGAAGAGCACGAACAACATAAATGTTGCAGCTCGCATGATTCGAGTTGTTGTCACACACAAGACGGCAGAGCCAAGAATGACAACAGCAAGAATGCAAAACATTACTAAATCAGCCATAGTCTTTACTTCGTTTTAGTGTTAAACTTACCGACCTCGAATGCAGCACCACCTTCAATGAGGTTAGGCAGAGAGCCGCCTTGATAAACTTCCTGATTCAGGTGAAGCACTAGCTTACTGCGATCGAACACAGCATTCTCGAAATCATTCGTAAACTCGATAGCATCGAAGTTGCAGGCATTCGTACAAAGCTGGCAGAACATACAGTCGCCCAGGTCGTACTGATAATCATCGAGCACCTTCTTTTTCTTGCCTGTCTCAGAATCTTCCGCCATGTGGGCAGTAATCTTAATGGTTCCGTTCGGACAAGCTTTCTCGCACAAGGTGCAAGCCGTACACTTGTAGCTGCCGTCGTCGTTGCGCTTGAATGTCAGGCGACCACGATGACGCTTAGCCACATGAAGTGTAGTCTTGCGGTTCTCTGGGTACTGCTCTGTTGACTTATTGGTAAAAAAGTCCTTGAAGAATTCCTTCCAGGTGGTCTTCATACCAATGGCCAAAGTCTTCAGGCCGTGCCCGATTTCTCCGAAATATGTTTTATTATCTTCCATTGCTATACCTTATTTAATATATAGGCCCAAAGCCACTACAACAGTCATAATCACCAGGTTAATCAGTGCCAGCGGCATGAGATACTTCCACTCCAGCTTCAGAATCTGGTCGATACGCAGGCGGGGGAACGTCCACTTAATCCACATCAGAATCCATACCAGGAAAAAGGCTTTACCCATGAACCATACGATACCAGGGATGTAGTTCATCACCTGGTCGAAAGCGGCTATGCCAATGTTCACGGGAGCCCAGCCACCAAGGAATACGGTAGCGGCAATACCTGCGATGATAAAGAGGTTCAGGAACTCAGCGAGGTAGAAGAAGCCGAAGCCCATACCGGAATACTCGGTATGATGTCCAGCAGTCAACTCACTCTCTGCCTCAGCCATATCGAACGGGCCACGGTTAGCCTCTGCATTACCAGCAATGAGGAATACAAAGAAAGCTATCAAGGCAGGAATATGTCCCTGGAAAATCAACCACTTCCAAGGGCCTGTCTGAGCCTCAACAATACCACTCATCTGCATGGTTCCTGTCAGAATTACAGCAGTAATCAGGCAAAGGCAAAGCGACATCTCGTAAGAAATCATCTGCACAGCACCACGCATGGCCGAAACCACAGAATACTTGTTGTTAGAACCCCAACCTGCGAGGAAGATACCTACCACACCTATCGAAGAAATAGCAGTAAGCAGGAACACGCCAACGTTGAAGTCAAGCACCGTAGCACCGTTGTTCCAAGGCAGGAACGAGAAGGCACCTACTGAGCCGATAATCACCAAGAGCGGAGCAACGAGATAGAGCACCTTATCTGCCTTGTCAACAATGAAAATCTCCTTGATGAGCATCTTCAACACATCGGCAAACACCTGAAGCAAGCCCCAGTATCCTACGCGCATCGGGCCAAGACGGCACTGGAAGTAAGCGCAGACTTTACGCTCCATAAAAATCAATACAATGGCGATGAGGGCATATCCCACTAGGATAGCGACACCCACCAGCACGCACTCAATCAATATTGCCAACCAGTCGGGACATCCTACTGTCACGCGAAGCAGTTGGTCAAACCATTGGGTTATAATAGAAAAGTCGAACATAATCCAAACGCTTTTTATCTGTCAATATCAGGTATTACAACGTCAATAGCGGCACAAGTAGCGATGAGGTCGGCAATCTTCTGACCACGAAGCATCGGATCGAAAGCACCTACCAACGAGAGACCCATCGGACGCATCTTCATGCGATATGGACTCTTGTCGCCACGAGAGTCGAGATACACACCAAACTCACCAGCTACACCCTCTACAGAGTAGTACCACTGTCCTTCGGGCACCTTGATGATGGGCTTCTGCTTCACATAGAAGTCGCCCTCTGGGATATTGTCGATGAGTTGCTCTATGATATTCAGGCTCTGGTACATCTCGTTGATGTGAACCAGATAACGGTCCATAGAGTCACAGCCGTTCAAAGTGCACTGCTCCCACTCCACCTTGTCGTACATGTCGTATGGGTGGTTCTTGCGCACATCGTTCTTCCAACCAGAAGCACGTCCGGCAGGACCGGTAACAGCGTAGTTGATACAATCCTCAAGACTCATCGGTCCGCACTTCTCCAGACGATTATGCGTAATGACGTTATCGCCAAACACATCCATATACTCCTGGATAGTAGGACGCAGATACTTCACCAAATCCTTACAGTTCTTAACGAAGTTAGGATCGATGTCATCCTGCAAGCCTCCGATGCGGTAATAATTCTGAATCAAACGTCCACCAGTGGTCTCTTCCATCACATTGAGCACATGCTCACGGTCGCGCATACCGTAGAGCATGCCAGTGAGAGCACCCAGGTCCTGAGCGACACACGAGGTGTAAAGCAGGTGAGAATCAAGACGCTGCAGTTCATCCATGATAGTACGGATGTACTTGATGCGGTCTGTCAGCTCTACCTCCATAGCCTCCTCTATAACACCTACCAGAGCGTGACGATGTTGCATAGCTCCCAGATAGTTAAGACGATCTGTCAAAGCCAGCGTCTGAGGATAAGTCATTCCTTCCCACATCTTCTCAATAGCACGATGGATATAGCCCAAGTGCGGATAGATGCGCTTCACCGTCTCACCATTCAGCACGGTCTGCAAGCGGAGCACACCATGAGTTGCCGGGTGCTGAGGACCGATGTTAATCACATAGTCATCTGCATCGAAAAGCTTATTCTGCTTGCTCTGCAGAATACCGTCTTTGTCAAGATAGAACTCCAAACCGTAGTCGGGCTCTACATCGTCCTCAAGGGTATATTTGTCGTTGAACTGCCAATCCTTACGGAAAGGATGACCTTTGAAATCTGAACGCAGGAACAGACGGCGCATATCGGGATGACCCAGGAACACGATGCCATAGAAGTCATAAACCTCACGCTCCAACAAGTCGGCAACCTTCCAAATGTTAGAAACGGTGGGGAGATAAGCCAGCATCTGACCTTCCAAATCACAGCTACCATTGCTCGAGATACCGTCGCCGCAAACCTGCGTCTTGGCAATCTGCTTTACGCTGCAACGCTCGTGAGTATTGGTATTCTCAAGGATATAGACACATCCGAGCCCCTCCTCGCCGAAGTCCTCGCCGACGATGGTTACAAGATAGTCAAAGCCCTTCTTGTCTTTCAAGTTCTGCATCTCAGAGGCGAACTTGTCAAAATCGAATGATAGGAATTCTAATTTCATGCCTTGCCCTCCTCTTCTTTAGTTTCTGCCTGAACAGCCTTGATTTCTTCTACAAACTCCTGGGGGACCTCTGTTACCACAATGGGCTCACGACGATGGTCGCCATGCTTTGAACGGAATGTCAGTTCCTCATTAGAAACACCCAGTGCTGCTTCCTCTGCGGTCTGCTTGTGGTTGGCACCGCCGAAGAATTTCTCAATCTTCACCTTACGCTGCAGCTGCATCATACCATACATGATAGCTTCTGGACGTGGAGGACAACCAGGAATAAACACATCGACGGGAACAATCTCCTCAATACCCTTGACGACATGGTAGCTGGACTTGAACGGACCACCGCTGATGGCACAGCCACCGACAGCTATCACATACTTAGGCTCGGCCATCTCGTCGTACAGACGCTTCAAGGCAGGAGCCATCTTGTGAGTAATAGTACCGGCACACATAATCAAGTCTGCCTGACGGGGAGAGTTACGTGTTACCTCGAAACCGAAGCGCGCAAAATCATAACGGGCACAACCGCAGGCCATGAACTCGATACCACAGCAAGAAGTGGCGAAAGTCAGCGACCAGAGAGAGTTAGAACGTCCCCAGTTAATCAACTGGTCCAGCGAACCCGTAATCACATTGACACCGCCCTCATGGAGCTCGTCAACAATCTTCTCCAACGAGGCATTGTCGTTCCACTCCTCGTAGGGAATACTTTTGATGTGAGGTTTCCTTACTTCCATTCTAAATCTCCTTTCCGCCAGGCGTATGCCAAGCCTAACACTAGAACTACCAAGAAGAAGCCGATGCTAAGCAGAGCCATCGAACCGAACTCCTTCACTACCACTGCCCATGGATATAGAAACACCGTTTCCACATCGAACATGAGGAATAAGATGGCAAAGAGGTAGAATCCCACTGAAACGGGCAGCCAAGAACTGCCTCGGGTGGGAATACCACTCTCATACGGCTCACCTTTCACCTTTGCATAGGACCTAGGGCCTATCAGCTTGGCTACCACGTAAGCCGCAACCACCAATGTAATAGCCGTCAGCAAGACGGTAATTAACAAAGTAAAGTTCATAAAATCTTATAATATTATAATATTGCTTACTTAAGTGGGCACAAAGGTACTAAAAAAGAATGAGAAATGAGAAATGAGAATTGAGAAATTTTCGATAACTATGGAAATATATTCATTTTTCATTCCCCCGGCAGAAAAAAATAATAAAAGCCGCTACCTAAAATGCAGCGGCTTAAATTATTTACCTTTTTCTTGGAAATGCTTCTTCAGACAATTCTTTAAAGAAGTCATGCTCAAGAACAACACTTATCCTCATCAAGAGGCGTACATCTAAACTTTTGCGCTTAAAAATGTTATAAACATTAGTACGCTCGCAGGGAATTTGACTTGCTAACCATGAAGCAGACCTACCCTGTTTCCTCAGAATTTCTTCGACATGTTTGCCAATATTCATACTTTACAGCCTTATTTAGTTTCCTAATTTGGTTTCTTATCGGGTGCAAAGATATTAAATAAATCTCAATATATCAGCACATTGTAGTCGAATATTTTTCATCAAAGCATCAATTATTACGAAAAAACGTGCAAATCTTTAATAAAATCCACACTAAACGCGCTATAATTTCAAGTCACATACGCCTGTTGTGACCTAACATAATAGAAAAAAGTTGTTTTTCTTGCCTCACATATTAAAATATATGTACGCACGAGGCTACAGCTAACGACTTCGTACACTTTCTACGACAACCCCGGTACGCTTTTCCTACACTTAATGACCAACTAGCCCGTCTGCCACCCCCTTGTGAGGATTCCTAGGATATAGAATTCAACAATCCGCATTTTTTTCCATTGTTTAAAAAAAAGTGCGAAATGTTGCATAAATCTTTTATTAAATGTCTCTTTGTACTCATAATTTATTATTAACCGATAAATATAGACTTAAAATAATGATGAAAAAGATGAATGCATGGATGTAGGCAGCCATCCTGATTTGCGGCCTCACACTCGTATCGTGTGTGAAAGAAGACAATGCTGCAGTTCCCGACATCTCTGGCGGTGGACTGGTGCAGAACGAGAACGAATTTGAGACAATGGTGCCTGCACTTCCTGGCAATCCCGAGGTGATAGCCGCCCTGCAGAAAATTCCCGGCGTCACGGACATCAAGTGCTTTAACCATTACAAAGAGGGTGAGTGTTACTTCTTCAACTTCGAGCAGGACATCGACCACCAGAATCCCGCGCTGGGCAAGTTCAAGCAGCAAGTGGTACTGAAGTACAAGGACAAGGACTACAACACGGTACTGCACACGGAGGGCTACGCACTTGGGGGTGAACCGGATGTTAACACGAACCGTCTGGATAGTATCGTACTGCCGGCTATTGTCGAAATTTACAAGACCAACTGCGTTGCCGTTGAGCATCGCTATCACGGATGGTCACTGCCACAGGGATACTCCAACGAGTTCACCTTCCTCAACGCCTGGCAGCAGTCTTCCGACCTACACAGCATCGTTACAGCACTGAAGGCTTCGGGCATGTTCAAAGGCAAGTGGGTTTCGACAGGTGTGAGCAAGAACGGCGAGACAACTGCTTTCTATGCCTATCACTATCCCAACGACATGGATGTCTATGTACCTTACTGCGGTCCATACCTCACATCGCTCAATGATAAGCGCGTCGGCACCCAAGTGCTCACGGCAAAGGACATCGTGTCTGAACTGCAGAAGATAAAGGCGGTCATCCGCTATGCCTTCAGCAACAAGACTCTGCTGCACCAGCTGACAGCATGGTATGCGACGGAAAAGCCCAATGATGTACGGGGTATGACGCAAGACCAGATTGACGACATGTTTGCCGCAGAAATCTTCACCAACCTGTTCGAAAAGGAGTCTTATGTACACATCAGCCTCTGGAAGAGCTGGATACCCACCGAGACAAGCTCGGCAGAAGACTTCTACAAGTTCTTCATGGCCAACAAAGCAACCAAGTTCAAAAACGAGACCCAGCAGGAAATTGCCGCCCGCTGTGCATTCGCCAAGCACGAGATGAACAGGCAGCTGACCAGTTTCGGATTCATCGGTCGCCGTGCTGCCTACAAGCCGGTAAAACGCTTCTACCCCTATGATGTGCAGACCTGTATCGATCTTGGCAACTTCAGCTGGGACTACGCATGGATTGAGGACCTGTTGACGCCACAACAGTGGAAGGAACTCAATGGTGCAGAAATTCGTCCAGAGACGTTTGGCGTCATCTACGACAACGGCAAGTTCATCAATGAATTCCTGGAAGGCATGAAGACCACACCATGCAAGATTCTCTTCGTCTATGGCGGTGCAGACCCCTGGACCGGTGCTGCTATTGCCGACGACATCATTCTCGCCAATCCTAACATTAGTAAGTTGACCGTGTTCGAGGGAACACACACCGACTTTGTCAATTATTGGACCGATAAGGACAAACAAAAGTTATACGAATTCCTTGACCCCTTCCTGAAATAAAACAGTCACACCGTGCCAGAGAGAGCACGGTGTGATTAATAACAATATACTCCTTGATGTTCAGACAGGCTATGGGCATTTAATCGTCCAGAGCATGATAGGTGACAAGTCCTTCCATCGGACTCTTCAAAATAGTTCCCAGGGTATAGCCCTCCACACGGGCAGCCTCCTCCAACTGGGAACGATAGTGGAAAGCCATAGAGCCTACAACGCCAACAGGAAGGTCGATACGGTTGTAGGGCTTCAGGTTGTTACGGAAGAACAAGCGGAAATTATCGATAACCAGTTGTCGCAACAGCGGATTATCCAGATGCTGCTCTATATATAATGAGGTAGTAGCCAGAAAGCGGTTGCCCATAGGCTCGCGATAGACCTTCTGGATAATGTCGCTCTGCGTCTGCTTGGTTGATTTTAAATATTCGTAGCGGACATCAGCAAACTGCGGATTCTTGAAAATAGCATTCATGAACATACGGCCAAGAACAGCACCACCACCCTCGTCGCCAAGGATATAGCCCAAAGCGGGCGTGTTCTGGACAATCTTCTCGCCATCATACAGGCAACTGTTAGAGCCTGTACCCATGATACATCCTATGCCCGGTTCACGCTGACAGAGCGCACGGGCGGCTGCCATCAGGTCGCTATGCACTTCTACTTTCTGCTGGGAGAACACCTCGCCGAGCATCTGCTTCATCATGGGAACATGGGCTGGCGTACAGCCGCTACCATAGAAAAATACCTTTATATTAGAAAGCAAAGGCGACTCAAGCACTCTGGAAGAGGATTTTATGAGCTGTGCCCTTGGAAAAGAAGACAGTTGAGACATGAGCTCCTGGCCGATGATATGCCGGATGATGTCAGGGGTTTGATGAATGGGAGTAATGCCTTGCGTATGGAACGTGGCAATCACTTCGTTGCCAACACGGGGATTAATTGAATGAAGGAGAGCCCAGTCTGTTTTGGTGCTTCCACTGTCTGCAATCAGTATCATATTTTTGCGTTTTTGTCTGCAAAGTTAACGATTTATTTGAAAAAATGATTATCTTTGCACGCAAATTTAAGAAAAAGCAATGAAAAATATCTTCACCATATTTCTGACCTTGTTAATCTCCCTCAGTGCACATGCCGTGCTAAAGGAGAAAGACTTGCCCCAGACCCTGCAGATCCTGCGCATAGAACTTACGAACTATCACCGTGAGTTGTCAATGCTAATTGAAGTGAACAAGAAGCAGAGCGAGGGTATGCGAAACCAACTGATGGAGACCTTGCTGCGCTCCAACCAGAACTCGCTAATGCTATACTCGCAGAAACAGGAATATGTGTTCGACCTGACATACGCCTGCAATGAGGCAACAGACCAATACCGCCTGTTCCAGAAACAGCAGCTGCCCTTCAAGAACTTCCTGAACAAAGCCAGCAACGACATTGCACGCTACGACTCGCTGATAGGAAGCCTCAGAGTTATGCCCGTAGCCATGCTGAGCCAAGAGGCCCAGACGGACCGAAACATCTGTCTGACACTGGCCACCAACATACGCAACTCGCTGGAGGAGAACCGCAGCACCATGAAGGACTACATACGCTATTACGATATGACGGAAGAGCGCCTGAGTCATCTGAACGACTATGCGCAGAAACGTTACAACGACATACAGACCAGTATCTTCAAGAATGGCGAGGCCAACTACTGGACCATCATCAAGAACTGGAGCACCTACTGGCAGACCATGCAGCAGACGGTGAGCAAGAAATACCAGCCTAACGAGAGTTCGCAATGGGACAGCCGCTGGATTTTCGGACTGCTCATCTCCACCATTCTCTTTGCCATCATTGCCTCGCTGCTCAATTTCGTCGTCATCCGCTTTGTGGTGCCTAAGCGTCTGCGCACCGAGGAATTCATGAAGAAACGAACCTGCATCACCCTGGCTACGACAACCATCACCTTTGCCATTATCCTCGGAGTGACGCTGGCCATTACTCAACAGAACTTCTTCATCATGGCCTCCAATCTGCTGGTGGAGTTCGCATGGCTGCTGGGCGTCATCCTGATTTCACTGCTACTACGTGTCAGCGGCGACCAGATTAAGAGTACCTTCCGCATCTACACACCGCTGCTGACCGTCTGCTTCTTGGTGATTGCCTTCCGCATCATCCTTATACCCAGCGAACTGGTCAACATGCTCTTCCCACCCGTACTGCTAGTCTGTGCGCTGTGGCAGTGGAATGTCATAAGGCGTCACAACCAGAACATTCCCCGTTCGGACATGTTCTTCACCTATATATCCCTGTTGGTATTCATCATCTCCGTGATATGCTCATGGACAGGCTACACGCTGATGGCTGTGCAGATCCTGATATGGTGGATTATGCAGCTGACATGCATCCTCACCATCACCTGCGTATCGCAATATATCAAGCTGTATGGCGACCGGCACCGTTTCTACGAGCGTCCCGTCACGCAGACCTGGGCCTACCATCTGGCCTATCAGGTGATACTTCCCGTGCTGGGGGTTGCTTCTGTCATGATTAGTATCTACTGGGCGGCTGACGTGTTTAATCTGTCCGACCTCTGCTGGAAGATTTTCAAGACCAACTTCATGGATTTCGAGAATCTGAAACTCAGCATCCTGACGCTCTCCATTGTCATCAACATGTGGTTCCTGTTCTCGTATATCAACAGGACTCTGCTGAAATTCATGCGTATGCACTACGAGATTAAGGACTCCTCAACGGCAGCCAGCCGCGAGGTGATGGGCAGGAATGTCATACAAGTCATTGTGTGGGGCGCTTGGTTCATCATCACCATGAATATCCTGGGTATGTCTATGCAGTGGCTGTTAGTGGTGACGGGAGGTCTATCGACAGGTGTCGGTTTTGCATCCAAGGACATCATCGAGAATATCTACTATGGCATCACCCTCATGGCAGGCCGCATCAAAGTAGGCGATAGAATAGAAGTGGACGGCACCGTAGGCAATGTGACCAGTATCAGCTACACATCCACCGTTGTCGAGTCGGTATTTGGCGAGGTCATCACTTTCCAGAACTCACAACTGTTCACCAAGAACTACAAAAACCTGACGCGCAATCATGGCTACGTGCTACAGGTAATCCCTTACGGAGTGGCTTATGGCAGCAATCTGCAACAGGTGATGACCCTCGTGGATGATGCCGTCAACGCGCTGAACCACAAGTGGGTGGACCGCTCCAAGAAGGCAAGGTCTGTGGTGGGCGAACTGGGCGACTCCAGTATCAACTTCAAGATGTTCGTATGGACCAACGCTGCCAAGAAAGCAGATGTCATCAGCGATGTGCTGCGAACCATCTACGACACTCTGAACCAGAACGGCATTGAGATTCCTTTCCCACAGCAGGATGTTCATATCAGGCAATAACACATTATTTGTTAAATAAATGCTGAAAAGCGTGCATAAATAAAAATAATAACTACCTTTGCATGACAATAGGCAATGCTGACAACTTATATGAAACAGACATTCATTGCAGGCCCATGTGCTATGGAATCGCCAGAGCTGCTCGACACCGTAGCTGCCAAGTTGGTAGAGATTAACCAGAAACTGGGTACCGACATTATATTCAAGGCCTCGTTCGACAAGGCCAACCGCACTTCGATAAAATCCTTTCGCGGACCAGGTATTGACCGGGGGCTGCAAATGTTGGGGGATATCAAGGCGAAATACGGGCTGCGCGTGACAACAGACATCCACGAAGCCTGGCAGGCACAACCCGCAGGAATGGTGTGCGACGTGCTGCAGATACCAGCCTTCCTATGCCGACAAACTGATTTGCTCGTCGCTGCAGCCAAAACCAGATGTGTCGTAAACATCAAGAAGGCCCAGTTCCTCAGCGGACAAGATATGCGCTATCCTGTAGAGAAAGCCCGCGAGGCTGGTGCCAAGGAGGTATGGCTGACAGAGCGCGGCAACATGATGGGCTACAACAACCTGGTGGTTGACTTCCGAAACATCCCCCAGATGCTGGAGATTGTGGATAATGTCATCATGGACTGCACCCACTGCGTTCAGCAACCAGGTGGAGCCAACGGCAAGACGGGTGGCGACCGTCGTTACGTGCCCATGATGGCAGAGGCAGCAAAGGCTTTCGGAGCCACTGGTTTCTTTTTGGAAGTTCACCCCGACCCAGACCGCGGGCTGAGTGATGCGGCCAATATGCTGGAGTTGGACAAATTAGAAGGTCTGATGGCGAGACTAGTGAAGAGTGAAGAATCGGATTTACCGGTTAAAGTGTGATGAAAAGTAGAGAATATGCAATACAATGCATCAGGGACGAAGCACAAGCGGTGCTGAACCTGATACCCCAGATGGACGAGGATTTCGACCGTGCCGTTGAACTCATCCTCTCCTGTCACGGGAAACTAATCGTGACAGGTGTAGGCAAAAGCGGGCATATCGGAGCCAAGATAGCAGCCACACTGGCTTCTACCGGCACTCCCTCGTTCTTCATCAACCCCCTCGACGTGTATCACGGCGACTTAGGGGTAATGTCAAAAGGTGATGTGGTACTCGCTATTTCCAATTCCGGACAGACTGACGAGTTGCTACGCTTCATCCCCATGGTGCTGCACATGCAGATACCCATCATTGGTATGAGTGGCAATCCGCAATCCCTCTTGGCAAAATATTCCACCTGCCATCTCAATGTCAGCGTGGAGAAAGAAGCCTGTCCGTTGAACCTGGCACCCACCAGTTCCACGACAGCAGCATTGGTGATGGGCGACGCCCTGGCTGTGGCATTGATGGAGAAACGTCATTTCCAGCCACAGGACTTTGCTCAATTCCACCCTGGCGGCGAGTTAGGAAAGCGTCTGCTCACCACCGCTCAGGATGTAATGATTACGGAACACCTGCCCATCCTGTCGCCTGAAATGCATCTGGGCGAAGCCATTATCCTGGTGAGTAAGGGTAAACTGGGAATGGGTGTGGCTGTAAACAGTGAAGAACTGAAAATGAAAAGTGATAAGTTTACAGTAGTCGGTCTCATCACCGATGGTGACATCCGCCGTGCTATGGAGAAGTGGCAGGCCGAGTTCTTCAACCGTACTGTCGCAGACATCATGACGCAGACACCCAAGACGGTAAGTCTGCAGACTAAGATTTCTGAAATACAAAAAATGATGAATAAGAACAAGATACACAATGTGCTTGTTGTCGATGATGCCAACCACCTGTTGGGCATTGTAGATCGCTATGCCTGTGTACTCTAAATAAAAATAGGTTATTTTATGAAGACGCTGAGAAAGATACTTCTAGTCCTGATGCTCCTTCTGCCAATGGCAGTAGCGGGAATCTATCTGTTCAAGACGTTAGACGCCCGCAATGGTCTGACAATAAGCCAGATTACCTGCATCATGAAGGACTCCCGAGGATATATCTGGCTGGGCACCCCTGCCGGCCTTTACCGTTACGATGGCTATACTTTCCATAGTTTCCAATCCAATTCCCAGGACGGCTCCTCGCTGCCCGACAGCTATATTATCAGCATTCAGGAAACTCTGGAGGGAACTCTCCTCGTCCAGACCTCAGCGGGCTATTGTATCTATCATCCGCAGTCTGAGAACTTTGAGCGCGACGTCAAGCAGACCTTTAGCCGTATGGGCATTGAGTCGGTGCCCAACGTGGTTTATATCGACAGCCACAAGAATGTGTGGGCCTCTATTCCCAACAAGGGAGTCATAGCCTATAACATGCAACAACAGACCAGCTATGAGTTCAGCTATACCAACGACGCTCACGGCATTCCACAGGGCACCATCTGCTCCATCGGTGAATGTCGCGACGGAGCCGTTCTCGTCTATGAAGACGGCACCATCGTCTGCTGTGACATCATCCATCAGCAGCATACCGTATGGCAGAACGACCAGATAGCCCGTGAGCAGCTCCGCAAGACCAACACGCTGAGAGTGTTCTCCGACCAGATGGACAATATCTGGCTCTACGGACAAGGCACCCTGATGCTCTATAACAAGAATACCAACACGTGGAATACCACGATTGGCAATCAGCTGGGACTGACAGGTATCAGCGTTGACCATAGCGTCAATGGAATGGCTGGCGACCGCAATGGAAATATTTGGATTGGCACAGACCGCACAGGACTTATCCGTACTACTGTCAACAACCACGAGATGGAATACATCCAGCCTCATAGTGCCAACAGTAACCAGAAAACCCAAGATATCATCAGTATTCAGAGTGTTTATATCGACGATACCGACCTATTGTGGATTGGTACGGAGAAGTCGGGCCTCGCCTATTATGGCAACAACATTTATAAGTTCGAGACCGATTTCATAGGCGACATCACTGCTTTGGCACAAGACAAGAACGGCAAAGTATGGTATGGTACAGGCGACAAGGGTATCATCGGCTACGACGGGGCACTGGCCAGCCATAAGGTATCTGTGATGACCACCACCCCTGATGGCAGTCTGTGGGTAGGTTCCAATCAGAATGGTCTGACGCGTATCAAGAATGGCTCCAGTACTTTCTATTCTGTGGCTCGCGACAGCATGAAGACACTGATTGACGACCATATCAATGCGCTCTGCTGCGACCCCTCAGGCAACCTGTGGATAGCCACCAACGGAGGCTTGCAGGTCTATAATTCCAAGATGAACACCTTCTCTTCCTACACCCGTGAGAACGGTGTGCTGAACACCAACAACATCACATCGCTGTTCGTGGGTAGGAACAACCACCTGCTCATCGGTACCTCAGAAGGTCTGGTCATCCTCGACCTCAACACCCGTGAGAAGAAAGTGCTGACAGGTAACTCCACCAACCTATCGACGTTTACCAACAACTATATCACACAGATTTTCGAAGACTCCCGTGGATTGTTATGGGTAGGCACCCGTGAAGGTCTTAACATCTTGAATCCCGACAACGACGAGTTGAGTTATATCACGGAGAAAGACGGACTCTGCAACAACTCCATCTGTGGTATTGCCGAGGACAAGAACCACAGCATCTGGGTTACTACTAGCAATGGTGTCAGCCGCGTGGTGGTACAGCGTAACCATGAAGATGCCTCCTTCAACTACGGACTCTACAATTACGACCTCAGCGACGGTCTGCAAAGCAACGAGTTCAATACAGGCGCCATCCTCACCAAGCAAGACGGAAACGTACTATTTGGTGGCATCTATGGTGTCAACTGGGTACGTCAGGGCAACAAAGACGAACAGGAATCCCTGCCTCGTGTGATGCTGACCCAGCTTTTTGTTGGCGAACAGGAAATCCAGACGGGTATGGAGTATGATGGCAACGTCATTCTGCCACAAGCCCTCAATGAAAGCAATAAGATAGAGCTGAACAACAACCAGAGCACCTTCACCATCAAGTTTGCTGCCGGCAACTACAACCAGGGCGAGCGTCTCCAGTTCATGTACTGGATGGAAGGACGCGACAACGACTGGCGCAATGGTGATGCACTGTTGCACGGCGTGAAGTTCCACAACCTGGGCAGCGGGAAATACACTCTCCACGTGAAAGCCGTCAGTGCCGATGGTGCTGTCAGCAATCAGGAGCGCACCCTGCAAATCATCGTGGACCGTCCTTGGTGGCTGTCATGGTGGATGCTTACGGTTTATGTGATTATCCTGATTATCATTGTCGCCATCTGGCGCTATGGTATCAAGAAGTTCAAGGCTATCTGGCGACGCAAGAAGACCGTTATCGACGAGCTGACACGTCAGCGCGAGGAAATCAAGCTTACCAGCGATGAGCTTCGCCAGCCTATGGCGCGTATGACTACCATTATCGGCAACATGGCTGAACGCGAGACGACGATGGAAGGTCGCGAGCAGCTTAACTCGCTGCATTTCCAGATGCTGCAAATCATCACCCGTATCTCAGAGATGCAGACCACGTTGGAGAATCCCGAGAAGAGAGCTGAGTCGAGTGCTAAGGACCGTCTTGAACTAAACGATAGTGGTGAGGTGGCTCTGACTGCTATAAGTACGATGGACTCTTCTGCATCAGACATCAGGGCCTTGGAGATTGACAACCAGTCCAAGACGTTCAGCGTTGTCCTCATCGACAACAACCGTGAGTTCCTGGCTTTTATGAATGCCCACCTGCACAAAGTCTATGATTTCCACGTCTATGATAATGTGAAGGATGCCCTGCCCGATATTGAGACGCTGAATGCAGATATCGTGATGTGTAAACAAAACATGGGCACCTTTACGGGTAGTGAGCTCTGCAACCAGTTCAAGTCTGACGTCCGTCGCAACAAGACCAAGTTCATCCTGCTGACCGATAGTGTGCTGACGGAACAGGATATGGTAGATCAGAACATCACGCTGGCTGCCGACGACTATATCGCAAAGCCTTTCAACATACAGGAAGCCGTGATGCGTATCAACAAACTGTTAGGGCTGGCTCCTATCGAGATTAACCAGGATGTCATAGAGGGCAAGGAGACGCGTATGCTCGAAGGTCAGAATGCCAGTATGACCACCTCTACGATTGTCTATGACGATATTCCAGTGGATAGCACTCCTGCTGCGGAGTCTTCAGAGCCCGACGCCCAGCAGCCTGTCCAGGAGAGTGCTCCAGCAGAGCAGAATACCAACGTGCTGGCTCGCTATTATGACAACAACACCATTGGCGACTACAGTATGAGCAGTCTGATGGATCAGCAGCTCATGCGCAATGTCGAGCAGTTCGTGCTACAGAATATGAGTCGCGGACAGATTAGTCTTGACGAGATGGCCAGCGCGATGGGTATGGGACGTGTTCCCTTCTTCCATAAGCTGCGCAGCATCACCACCAAGACTCCCGCCGAGGTGGTACGTGAACTGCGTTTGAAACATGCCTGCACATTGCTCATCAACACCGATATCAACATGAGTGAGTTGGCAATCAATGTAGGATTTATGACGGCTGAGAACTTCAGCAACATCTTCAAGGAGAAGTTTGGAATGACGCCACTGGAATATCGTTTGAAGAATAGAAAATAAATTTAATTAGAAATTAGAAATTAAATATTAGGATTTAGGAATTATGATTAGTTTAAAGGGCGGAATGTGGCATTGGATAATAAAAAACACTCGATTTCTTTGTGTAATCATAATTACTCATTACTCATTACTAATTACTAATTGTGTAATTGCCCAAACCACAGATTCTCTCATTGTTGAGACCCTGCGCCAGAGCAACATCCGCTTCTCCCACGACAACAGCGTCACATTGCTGCTCTCCGGACAGGAGAAGTTCGACGATATGTTCCAAGCCATCCGTCAGGCCAAGAGCAGCATCCATCTGGAGTATTTCAATTTCCGCAACGACTCCATTGCCTCGCTCCTTTTCGACATCCTGCGCGAGAAGCGCAAGGAGGGTGTCGAGGTTCGCGCCATGTTCGACGGCTTCGGCAACGATTCCAACAACCAGCCCCTGAAGAAATACCATCTGAAGGCATTGCGCGAGGACAGCATAGACATTGTGGAATACTCTCCTATCCGATTCCCGTGGGTTAACCACATCTTCGGACGAGATCACCGCAAGATAGTGGTTATTGACGGCCAGATAGCCTATACGGGAGGTATGAACGTAGCCGACTATTATATAAAAGGTACGGAACAGGTGGGAGAATGGCGAGATATGCATTGCCGCATTGAGGGAGATGCTGTCAATGAGCTACAGGCTATCTTCATGCGCATCTGGAACCGCACGACCGGTGAGAATGTCAGTGGCATGAAATACTATCGTGGAGGCACCCTCACCCGTTTCTCCGACCTGAAGCCTGACACCACTTCCACCAAGGGTCGTAAGATGGTGGGCATCATCAACCGTGAGCCAGGCGTCACGCCTAAGATTATGCGCACGTTCTATATCAATGCCATCAATCAGGCAAAGGACTCCATCCACATTATCAACCCCTACTTCACGCTCATTCCCTCCGTTACGAGAGCACTCACACGTGCCATCCGCCGCGGGGTGAAAGTCGAGATTATGCTGTCTTCCAAGAGCGATATTCCCCTGACTCCCGATTGTGCGCTGTATCAAGCCCGCAAGCTTCAGAAGCGTGGTGCCCGTGTATGGCTCTATAAGCCCGGCTTCCATCATTCTAAGATTATGATGGTTGATGGACTCTATTGCACCGTGGGCAGCACCAATCTGGATGCCCGCAGTCTGAAGTGTGATTTTGAGGAGAATGCCGTTATCATTGACAAAGCTACCACGCGTGAGCTCGACGATATGTTCTGGCGTGACAAGCAGAAAAGTTTCGAGATGAACGATCAGACGTGGGATGAGTTCCGTACCGGTTGGCAGAAATTCCGTGGGTGGTTTGCCCACTTGCTGCAACCCCTCTTATAACCTCACTATTCACTCTTCACTTTTCACTTTTCACTATTCACTTTTCACTATTCACTTTTCACTATTCACTTTTCACTCTTCACTTTTCACTATTCACTTTTCACTAGCAAAGCGCATCATGCGGATTTCCACCTCCGTGATTCCTCTCGCCTGGAGCCACGCCTCGTCCAGTTGAAGTTCCGCAGGAAGTCCCTTCTCCTCCTGTATTTTCAAATATTTCCGGAACTGGGCGATAGCCTCGTTGATGCGCTTCTGTAGCCACAGCGAATAGCCATAGTTCAGATAGTCCGATTCGTCAGGCTGCTCCTGTGCCATCAGCTGCTGGTATAAACTCTCCGCCTGTTCCATCTTACCACTGCAAGTCAGCGACCACGCCAGCACATGAGCCACACCCAGATCGTCAGGACGCTCGTAGTTCAGTTGATACAACACCTTCTGTGCATCCTCGTATTCCTCCAAGTTCACCAGACACACAGCCTTGTTCAGCATATAGCTCGTCTTCTCCGGATATTTCAACAACAGTCTTTCGTAGATATCCAACGCCTTATCGTATTGCTTCAGCCTAAAACTCTCGCGTGCGGAACCAGCCAGCGCCTTCTCGTTTTCAGGATCCAGCTCCAGAGCACTCCAATAGTCCTCCGTCCACAGGTAGTATTGCAGGTCGCGCATCTCTTCCGGGAAAGAGTCCAGCAACATGTTGCTGAACATATCAAGCCTGCGTTTCTTCACCATCTTCACCACCTCCCTTTTCCGTTCGTCCAGTGGCGTATGGAGGAACAAGGCGGAAGTGAAGAAAAGAACGGATTGTGCAGTGCCGTTTTTCGTCTTCATAAACGGATTGTACATCATTTGCCGGTTGGGGAACAGCACAAAGAAACGGTACAGGTCCATCAGGTAATTCCTGCGGATAAAGGCAGGCTGGCGTAGTTCCTCGATATCCACCTCGTTACCTCCCAAGAGTGAAGCCTCGCCACGTTTCATCATCTGCAGGATGCTGTCGGGCAATTGGTTCATCACCTGCTGGAAAGCTATCAGGAACGAGTATTTATCGCTATCACACAACGGCCCTCTCTTCATGGCAGTTTCCATCATCGGAAATCCTTTTACCTTCTCTACATATTGCGCTATGTCCGGATGCTGTATGAAGAAAGGCACGAACCAGTTACTCATATCATAGAAGAACGGATAGCGTTTCATCTGCGAGAAGCCTCCAAAGTAGATGTCAGCACCCTGTTTCTGCATATCCATCATACGCCGCACCGAATCCTCCAGTTTCTCCATACGCTGTTCGGCAGCATCAGGGTGCAGCACGTCTTCCAAGGGGTCGTCGTTCTGCTCCACCAGTCCCTCTTGCGTCATCTTGAACGAGTTGTTCTTGATCAGGTCGGGCATGATTTCCTCCTTGATCTTCATGGTATCCTCCCGTTCACAGGCGGTATAGATGAGTTGCATCTGCAGCTCCGTCAGTTCGTCCAGCACTTTTCGCTTGCCTAACAGTTCTCCCGTGAGTTGCTGCATCTCTGGATATACCTTCATCCAGTCGTCGTCAATAGCCAGCACCCACCCTACCAGTGCACGCTGTCTCACCTGTTCGTCCAGTGCGTCTCTATAGACATGTGTCAAGGTACGGAATTTCACAATGTCGAACCTGTTCATCACCGATAGCGTGATAGCTGCCACCAGCAACTGCTGGTCGTTCGAATCAATGGTAGGCAGCAAGAGTATCTCTTCCATCCCCTTCCCCACGCTGTCCGTCCACATGTGAGTGGTCAGCACGTAGTTAAAGAGGGCGTTCATTTCCTTTTGGTGTTGCTGATAAATAGCGTTTTCCTTCTCCTTCCGTTTGTTCTCAGGCTCCAGACTGAGCATAGCCACTTCGCTGACGAAGTTCTCCATCTCCGCCTTGATGGCTGTCATCGACCATTTCCTGCCCTCCTGTCTGACACCCTTGTAGATGCCCTGCAGGAACGACGAACTGTTCATGTGCTTATAGATAGAGATGTTAGCCACCAGCACATAGAGCCGTTGCAACAGGTGTTGGTAGAGCTCGTCGCGCTGAGGGTCTTCCGCACCCGTTTGCCAGTGTTCCTCTATCAGCTGGTATTCCGTTTTCATCTCACCCAGCTTCTGTTGCGTCTGCGGATTGGGCCATGCTGCCAAATACGTCTCCGTCTCAGCAATGGCCATTCCAGCATTCCCAGCTATCAGTTGCTTGAAAATCAGTTCCAGCGATTTATCTGTTGTTCCCATTAGTCAGCCATTTTTCAGCTCGCTCCATATCCTCTTGTCGGGGTCCCTTGGCGTGGGCGAACTTCAGGTCCTTAGGTAGCGAATCCACCAGCTCTGCTTTCAGCTTAAAGCGGCTGTTGATAATCTCGCGATAGTGAGCCACACCATATTTATTAATGGAGTCGCACGCCTGATTGTACGCCTTCACGAACAATTCCAGCTGCTTTCCCCTGGCCTGTCGCAGCATCTCCTTCTCGCGGAAGGCTATCACCCCCATCTGCCACCCTAAATCTCTGGTGTCCAGCACTACGGGGTTTTTCATGGTTCGGGCCCATGTGGCTTGTGGCTCCGTCAGGCAGAGCACGTCCATAATGTTATTCTGCAGCATCTGTACCCTTACGAAAACGTCGTTCACCTGAACTTTGAACACGTGGTCCTTGTCCAGTTTGGCAGAGTCTATAGCAGCATCAGCCAGCATATCCGTCACCGAATAGCGCGTCATAGCTATCATCTTGTCGTCCAACTGCTTCACCTGCTTCACACGCGAGTTTCTGTTACTCACCAGTTGCCAGTAGGCATTCGTGGCTGCCACATAGCGTATCTTCGTTCCTTTCTTGGCTATCCGTACCGCCCTTACCAGGTCGGTCACCATACCTTCCACCCGTCCGCGCTCCAGAGCGGTGTCACAGTCCATCTGCGCCTTGTACAGCTTCAGACGCACACCCCCTCTCAGCGTGTCGTACAGGTTATAGTGCTGAGCCACAAACAGGGGCAGACAGTCCAACGTAGGCATCACCGCCACCTTCAGTGCCGCTGAATCCTTTTTAGCAGCCTCCCGTCTCTGCTGAGTGGTCAGTCGCTTAGTTTCCTCGTAGCTCTGTCCGCATGCTGCCAGCAGGAGCACACCCAGTATGATTAAAACTGTTTTCTTCACTCTTCACTCTTCACTATTCACTTTTCACTCTTCACTGTTCACTAGCAAAGCGCCTCTTACGAGTGAAGTTCCAAGATAAATCGTGTACCTTTCGTAAACTGCGGGTCAATCTCCAGGTCACCACCCATATTCAGAGCCATCTGTCGGCAGATGGGCAGTCCCAGACCGTCACCCTTTGTCAGGTCTCTCACCTCACGGAACGGTGTGAACACCTCTTCACGCTGTTCCTCACTCATTGGCACACCCGTGTTCGACACAAGGAACTGGTGCGAGTGTGCGCCACGCTTCTTATATTCCAGTACGATGGAGCCCTCGTTGTTCACATATTCCAAAGCGTTCTCCAGCAAGTGGTTCAAAATGTGTGCCACAAGCTCCCTGTTTGTGGTCAGTGTCATCTTCGGAGCATTCACCGTCAGCGTCACGTCGTTCTTCAATTTGCTGCGGACGGGCTCTGCCAGCTCTTCGCAGAACTTATTGATGCTCACCTCCTCCATTTCCACTTCATCCGTAGAATTCTCCAGTTCCGACAGAGTCTCTATATGACTCGAGAAGTCCAGCAGTGCCTGCACCTCAGGCTTGCTCTTGTCCAGCTTCATCAGCGTAGGCTCCAGCTGTGCCGAGATGTTGCTGATAAACTTACCCTTCTGGGCATTGCTGTCGTTAGCCATCTTGATGGTTTTCTTCTGTTTACGGTTCTGCAGGATAAAGCGCAGCAGGATGATGCCACCCACCACCAGTGCAGCAGCCAGCGCACCAGCCAGGATAGCCAGTCCCCAGATGATAGCCATGCGGGTGGTCAGCGAACCGTCCATATCGTCTATCGTGGCGTCGCGGTCTGCAATCTGCTGTTTCAGCGCCTTAATCTCGTCAGCCGACTTGATAGCGTTCACCGAGTCCTTCCACAGCATGTAGTTGTTATACGACTGAGCCACGAAACTGGCATTGTTACTCTTGCGACCGTTAGCTATCAGGGTTTTATACACCTGGTCCACCTTGTCATACTCCTTCGAGGCCGTCAGCTTGCTAGCCATCTCCTTGAACACCTCGTTACCCTTGACATTCTGTCCGAAGGTGTAGTAGTATATCGCCTTGTTATACAGCAGGTCATTCATCACGTCATCGTCACCCGAAATCTTCGCGTGGTTCTCCATAGCGTTCAGGTGTTCCAACGCAGCCTGTCCCCTGCGCATGTGGATATACATCTTCATGCGCTCCTTGCTTACCTCGTAGTGCAATGCAGCCTTCTCGCTCGGGCTGATTGTCTTGCTTTCTATCGCCTGATCTACTCTGTTCAGCAGGTCGAAGCCTTGTTGGTATAGACTCTCTCTCAGATACAAGTCATTTCCCTTGGATGCACACTCTATACCCTGCTTCAGCTTGTCATTATTAAAATAGTCCTCATAGGCACGGATGTAAAAATAGCGGGCTGTAGTGTATGATTTGTTTTCATACGCTGCCTCAGCGTCTTTTTGCTGCTTATTCTTCTCAACAGCCTGCGCACTGACCATTGAGCAAAAGGCCAGCAGACAAAAAACTAAACTAATAATTCTGTTCTTCATATTATATATTTTTATTCTTTTTCTTTTTAAACGACCGCAAAGGTACGAATAAACGAGCGAAAATGCAAATTTATTTGTATTTTTCCGAGCATTTCGGACTGAGCCCAACAAATAACCTCCCCTCGCTTCGGGACAAGCGGGGGGAGGTTTCCTTAACCAAACATTCGGACTAATCCGAACTATTGAACTATTCCTCTTTTTTAAAGTCATTGGTGACGTAAAGCGTTACACTCTCCTTGAAGATAGGCTTAACATAGTCGTTCTGCTTATAGACGTAGGTCTTACCATCCATCTTAAACTTGACGATCAAGTCGTTAGTACACCTGAAAGCACCCAGTTTAATCTCCTGACCGGCGGGATAGCTGTTCTGGAATCTGTACTTGGAGATCAATTCCTTGCCATCCTTGTTATAGACCATGATGTTGGAGATAAATTTCGTGGCGTCATTCTTCAGAATCAGGTTGCCTGCTCTATAATTAGCGATTGTCGGCAAGGGGCATATGTAGCAAAGAATCTCTGGAAGCCATAGTCAGCTGATGCATCCAATTTTATGCGTCTTGGGGTCGGCTCTGAATCATCGGGTACATTGGGAATGTACCAAACCCACGAGCCTCTGATTGTAGTTGTCGACCTGAAGGCTCTTGATTCACCTTCTTTATACCAATATTTATAACTTGAATTAAATTCCGGCAGGTTGTTATAGATAAGTGCCCATGCTGCTGAATTACCAGTCGTCTGGTTTTCGATGTCGACATCCTTGACATCCCATTTCTTAGTATCGGTCCAGCTCCAGCTGGGATTGACGCTAGCTTTGATACCCCATGAACCTTCACTTTTTAATTTTTCAACTGTAGGATCTTGACCTGGCTGTGGTTTACTTTCTGAACTGCTGCCACCATCATAGCCGCCAGAGATGCCGCATCCTATAGTAAAGTTTTTCGACTCTTGATGATTAACATTCTTGATGACGGTGCTGGGTATTGGGAAACCTTCTGCTGTGAACATCACATTAGCTACTTCATTTGAGTCCTTGGCGTTGATCAGCGTGCTGGCAGCCCTGAATTTGGTGGCGTATGCACCGCACCACCGCAGATAAACTGGGGCACCACCTGTCCAGTACCCATCTTTACCTTTGTACATGGTTTCATTGTTGATACTGGCCGCCATGTCTATGAAGTAATAGTCGCCAGCACCGTTTTCTCCTTCATACACATGGAGAGGATAGACATCGCAACTCAAATTAACAACCGCCTCGCCATTGAACCTGTAACTCTTTCGGAAATAGATCTCGCTGATCTTAATAACACCTGGCTTACCAATATGTACCTTGCCCTCAGCACGCTTGATCTGTGCACTCAGTTTATCTTCTTTTTCACCTGCTCTGTTCATGGCACGGGCCTGGGCTACTTCATCATCATATTTGGCCTGCTCTGAAGTCAGATCCTGCAAGAACATTCCATAATAAAAATAGAGCAGACTGTGATTATCATTAGGAGTATAGACGATGGGTTCATTGGGATCACCCGCTCCTGGGTCAGTTGGGTCAGTTGGGTCAGTATTATCAGACTCGGCGGTGAACTGTTCTTTGAACTTCTCCGGGTCGGGTATGATGTAGGAGCCGTTGTTGAAACTGCTGATGGCAAACAGCAGAGCCCTGTCGATGTCATCGTCGTTGCAATAGTAT